>JBAXES010000047.1:0-13531 GCA_037140315.1 Chloroflexales bacterium | reverse complement strand
GACCTCGGCCGGCACCGAGGTGGCCGAGGGCGTGGCGGTCGCCCTCTCGGGGGCCACCCCGCGCTACGCCGTCAACGCGCCGTTCGTCGCCCCCGAGGCCTGGCACGTGCTCCAGCCCTACCTCGGCCTGGCCCGCAGCATGGGCGCCCTGATCATGCAGCTCATCCACGAGCCGGTGCGCGGCTACGAGCTGGAGTTCTGCGGCGAGCTGGCCTCCGTGGACACCCAGCCGGTCAAGCTGGCCGTGCTCCAGGGACTGCTCTCGGCCAGCAGCGCCGAGCGGGTCACGCCGGTGAACGCGCCGCTGATCGCCCGCGACCGCGGCGTGCGCGTCAGCGAGCGCACCAACCTCGACGCCGAGAACTACTCGGGCCTGCTGGTGGTGCGCGTGCAGACGGCTGACGAGCTGCGCACCTTCAGCGGCACCGTGCTGCGCGGCGAGCCGCATATCGTCCAGGCCGACGGCTACTTTGTGGACTTTGTGCCCCAGGGCGCCCTGCTGCTCACCTACCACCGCGACCGGCCGGGCATGATCGGCCATGTCGGCACGCTGCTCGGCGCGGACGATGTGAACATCTCGGGGATGTACGTGGGCCGCCAGCTGCCACGCCAGCGCGCCATGATGGTGCTCACCCTCGACGAGCCCGCCTCCGACGATGTGATGGCGCACATCCGCGCCCTTGAGGATATCGACCAGGCCTATAGCGTAAAGCTGTAGGCGCGCGAGACGCGAGGCGTGAGGCGAAAGGCGTGAGGCGCAGCCGCCTCACGCCTTTCGCTTGCGCTGTGCCCGCCAGTCATGCGGTGCGGCATCTGGCGCTGTTGAAGGCAAGCCGCTGGCGGTTATGCCACCAGCGCGCGCAGGCGAGCGAGATCTGCGTCGGTGACCGGCAGCCACCCTGGGATGCGCAGGTCGGCCAGCACCGCCGCGCCCTCTGGGTCGGCGCCCATTGAGGCCAGCAGGTCGGTGAGCGTCGACAGCGGATCACAGCGGGCCGGCTGGGCACAGAGCATATGGAAGGCCGCGTGATCAGCGGTGTCCTCCATGATCCGCACCATTTCGCGGCCCTGCGGGGACAGACTCTCGTAGGCGTCGCGGTAGAGGATGCCGAAGGGCACCTCTCCATTCCAGACGCTACGCACCACGCTGAGCCAGGAGTCGCGGTGAGCGAAGCTGGCGGGGATGATCCCGCGCTCACGCAGGGCCTGCGTGGCAAGGCGGGTGGGCAGCAGCTGCGTGACCGTGGCCACCATAGCCCCGTGGATCGCCTCGGTGGCGGGCAGATCCCCCTCTGGCCCGGCGATCAGCAGCGCCTCATCGTAGGTGTCGGCGGGGTGAGCCAGCGGGTAGAAGCCGTGCGCGTCGATCAGGCTCAGCGAGTCGGTCGGGTTGCTGTAGACCAGATCTGCGCTGGCGATGCCCTGGCGGAACTCCGCGAAGTCGGAGGAGCGCTCAAAGTGGATCCGCGCAGTGAGGCGAGCGGTCAGGTATTGCACCATACGATGCCAGCCCCCCGGGTTGCGTGCCGTGTCGTGGGGACATACCATCAGGGTCAGCTCTTTCACCACGTGATCCTTTCTAGAATGTGAGGCGTGGCTCGGCCATAGATGACGCAAGTGTACCGTATGCTGCTCTATGTTGACAAGATGCCGCTGGCGAATCCTCAGGGCTAGCGCAACGTCCCTGGGGCTGCGCCCCAGACCTAGCTTTTTGTTGGGTGTTGGCGGCTTCGCCGCCAACACCCAACAAAAAAGAACGTGTGGGCGGCGAAGCCGCCCCACACCCCACCGGAGTGCCGCTAGCAATATCATTGTGTGCGCCGCTATACTGTGGTATCGCATCAAGGACACATCAAGGAGGATGTATCGATGAGCCGCCACCCATGGTCTCGCCCCCGCCTTGCCGCACTCATCCTGTCCCTGCTGGTGATCCTCGCCGCCTGCGGCCAGAGTGCGCCCGCCGCCACGCCCGCGCCCGCCGGCGCTGCGGCGACCACCCTGCGCCTGGCCTACTTCCCGAACCTGACCCACGCCGTGGCCCTGGTGGGCGTGGCGAGCGGCACCTTCCAGAAGGCCCTCGGCCCGAACGTCACCATCGATGTGAAGACCTTTAACGCCGGGCCGGCCCTGATCGAGGCCCTCTTCACCGGCGAGGTTGACATCGGCTACGTCGGCCCTAACCCGGCGATCAACGGCTATGTGAAGAGTAAGGGCGACGCCCTGCGCATCATCGCCGGCGCCTCCAGCGGCGGCGCGCTCTTCATCGTCCGCCCCGAGGCAAACATAAAAGGGCCGAAAGACCTGGACGGCAAGAAGATCGCCTCGCCCCAGCTCGGCGGCACCCAGGACGTGGCCCTGCGCTACTATATCCAGCAGGCCGGCCTGAAGACCGCCGACCAGGGCGGCACCGTGACCATCCTGCCCACGCAGAACCCCGACATCCTGACCCTCTTCCAGAGGGGCGACATCGACGGGGCCTGGCTGCCCGAGCCCTGGGCCACCCGACTCATCCAGGAGGGCCGGGGCCAGGTGCTGGTCGATGAGCGCGATATCTGGCCCAATAAGCAGTTCACGACAACCCTCGTCGTCGTCAGCAAGAAGTTTCTCGCCGCCCACCCCGACCTGGTGGAGGCGTTCCTGCGCGGCCACGTGGACACCGTCGTCTACATCCAGAAGAGCGCCGCAGAGGCCAAGCGCCTGGTGAACCAGGAGATCGAGCGTATCACCGGCAAGCCCCTGCCCAGCGCCGTGCTCGACCAGGCGATCTCCACGGTTGACTTTACCTATGACCCGCTGGCGGCGAGTCTATTCACCTCGGCCGACCACGCCTTCGCCCTGGGCTTCCTCGGCGATGTGAAGCCCGACCTGAGCGGGATCTACGACCTCGGCCCGCTTAACGCGGTGCTCAAGGCGAGGGGACTGCCGGAGGTGACGGGGTCGTAGGGTGACGATAGGGTAGGTTTCAGGGTGCTCTCCCTGGCCCTCCCCCTTCCAGTGCAACGACGCTCAAGGAAGGAGCACACCATGATCGAACGCACGATTGGCGAGGCGCGGATCGCCTGCGCCGAGCCGGCGGCCCTGCCGGAGGCGGCCCCCGGCGGCATCCCCCTGCGCATCGCGGGCGTCTCCAAGACCTTCGCCGCGCGCGGGCGCACCGTCGAGGCCCTGGCCCCGCTCGACCTGGATGTGCGCGCGGGCGAGCTGGTCTGCCTGCTCGGGCCGAGCGGCTGCGGTAAGTCTACCCTGCTGAGTATTATCGCCGGGCTAGAGCCGGCCGACAGCGGGTCGGTCTGGGCGAACGGGTGCGAGGTGTGCGGCCCCGGCATCGACCGGGTGCTGCTCTTCCAGGAGGCGGCGCTCTTCCCCTGGCTCGACGTGCAGCGCAACGTGGAGTTCGGCCTGCGCCAGGCCGGTGTGCCCGCCGCCGAGCGCGCCCAGACCGCCCGGCGCTTCATCGACCTCGTCCACCTGAGCGGGTTCGAGCGCAGCTACATCCACCAGCTCTCCGGCGGCATGCGCCAGCGCGTCGCCCTGGCCCGCGCCCTGGCGATCGACCCGGCCGTGCTGCTGATGGACGAGCCCTTCGGCGCCCTCGACGCGCTCACCCGCGACCGGCTCCAGACCGAGCTGGAGTCGATCTGGGCCGCCACCCGCAAGACCATCCTCTTTGTGACCCACAACGTGCGCGAGGCGGTGGCCCTGGGCGACCGGGTGCTGGTCTTCTCGCCCCGCCCGGGCCGGGTGGTGGGCGAGTTCCGTATTCACCTGCCGCGCCCGCGACGCCTGGAGGACCACGCCCTGGTCGATCTGTCGGCCGAGATCCTGGCGGTGCTGCACCAGCACGGAGGCGCCAATGGCCGCTGACCGCATCCGCCCGGCGCCGCAGGCGCCGCCGATCACCCGCGAGGCCCTGATGCCCTGGCTGCGGCGGCTGGCCTTCTACCTCGTGCTGCTGGCCCTCTGGGAGGGCCTGGCCCGCGCACGGATCTGGCCGGACTACCTCTTCCCTGGCCCGATCACCGTGCTGGGCGCCCTGGCCGCCGGGGTGCGCAAGGGCACCTTCATCACGGCGGCCCTGGTGAGCCTCAGGCGGCTGGCGATCGGCTACAGCATCTCGCTGGCGATCGGGCTGGTCCTCGGCCTGCTGATCGGGCGCAACAAGGCCCTGGACGAGACCCTCGGCTCGCTGGTGCTCGGCCTGCAGGCCCTGCCGAGCGTCTGCTGGCTGCCCCTGGCTATCCTCTGGTTCGGCCTGAGCGAGCGGGCGATCATCTTCGTGGTGGTGCTCGGCGCGCTCTTCTCGATCACCCTGGGCGTTGAGGCCGGGGTGAAGAACACGCCGCCGCTCTACCTCAGGGCGGCGCGCAACCTGGGCGCGCGCGGGCCGAGCCTCTACACCCAGGTGGTGCTGCCGGCCGCTATGCCGGCCATCCTCAGCGGCCTCAAGCAGGGCTGGTCCTTCGCCTGGCGCTCGCTGATGGCCGGCGAGCTGCTCTACTTCACGCTCAGCCTGGGCAACCTGCTCCAGGCCGGGCGCGACCTGAACGACGCCGCACAGGTGATGGCGGTGATGCTGATGATCGTCATCGTCGGCGTGAGCATCGACCAGATCATCTTCGCGCCCTTCGAGCGCCGCGTCCGCGAGCGCTGGGGGCTGCGGTAGGGGGCACGCTGCGCTCCTGCGATGCGATGACCGTGATGGTCGGCTCCGAAGGCACCGACCATCACGGTCATCGCTATTCCCATGTCCGCTCGTCGATAAATCGCTTCGCGTCAGCCGCGATGGCGTCTGCTTGCTCGACATGGCAGCGCAGCTTCAGGGCCTCCTGGAGCGCGCTGGCGATGCGCGCGCCCAGCTCGGCCGGGTCGGCGTCGGGCGCGGGCGCAAAGCGGCATGTCAGCTCGTCGCGGTGCTCGTGGCGGGTGACGACGATCTGGTAGGCGGCCAGGCCGGGCGTGGCGCGCAGGGCCTCGTCGGCGTGGCGCGGGTGGACGAAGAGGCCGCGCACCTTCACGCTGTCGCTGCTGCGCCCGAGCCAGCCGACCAGGCGCGGCGTCGGCAGGCTGGCCGGGGGGCCGTCGGCCATCACCGCCGAGAGGTCGCCGACGCCCAGGCGCACCAGGATATAGTCCTCGCGGAAGAGGGTCACGACAACCTCGCCGGTCTGGCCAGGCGGCAGCGCGTGGCCGGTGTTGAGGTCGCAGACCTGCACCAGGGCGTCGTCGGGCAGGTGCCAGCCGTGGCGCTCGGGGCCGTTATAGCCCAGGTTGCCCGTCTCGGCGGTGCCGTAGCCGTCGTAGACCAGGATGCCGTACTGCTCCTCGAAGAGCGCGCGCAGCGAGGGGGGCAGCGGCTCGGCGGCCACGAAGGCCTTGCTGAGCGGCCAGCTCCGCGGGTCGTGACCGAGCTCGCGGGCCTTATCGAGCAGGCCCTTGAGGTAGCTGGGCAGCCCGGAGTAGGCGGTGACGCCGAGGGCGGCCATGGCCTCGATCTGCTGGGCCTGGGCCCCGATGCCGCCGGGGATGACCGCGCAGCCGGCGGCGCGGGCGCCCTCCTCGAACATCACCCCGGCGGGGGTGAGGTGGTAGCCGAAGCAGTTGAGCACGATGTCGCCGGGGCCGAAGCCGGCGGCCCGGAAGGCCGGCCCCCAGCGCCACGAGTCGGGCCGGTCGGGCTCGGGGTCGTAGATCGGGCCGGGCGACTGGAAGATGCGCCGCAGCTGGCCCGCAGGCACGGTGAGCATGCCGCCCAGGCCGGCCCCCCGGGCCTGGATGGCGCTGATCTCCTCCTTGCGCAGCACGGGCAGGCGCGCAAGATCGTCCGCCGTGGCGATATCGGCGGGCGTGAGGCCGACGGCCCCCATGCGTGCGCGGAAGGCGGGCGAGCGCTCGTAGCCGTAGGCGACGATATGGCGGACCCGGTCGTCGAACGAGCGGTAGTAGGTATCGAGATCCACAGGAACCTCCCGGTGGGGGTGCGGGGGCGGCGCAGCCGCCCCCGTGATATATTTTTGTTGGGTGTGGGCAGCTTCGCTGCCCACACCCAACAAAAACCGGGTCTGGGGCGAAGCCCCAGTATTTTACACGAGCACTGTCAGGAGAGCCAGCGCTTACGGCGCTTGTAGTGCTTCACCTCACGGTAGCTCTTCCGCCCGCCGACCTCGTTGAGGCCGAGGTAGAACTCGCGCACGTCGGGGTTGTCCTTCAGATCGGCGGGGGCGCCGTCGAGCACGATGCGCCCGTTCTCCATGATATACGCGTGGTCCGCCGCGTCTAGCGCCAGGCGGGCGTTCTGCTCGACCAGCAGGATGGTCGTGCCGCGCTCCTTGTTGATGCGCTTGATGATCCGGAAGATCTCCTCGACGAGCAGGGGGGCCAGGCCGAGCGAGGGCTCGTCGAGCATGATCAGCTTCGGGCGGGCCATCAGGCCCCGCCCGATCGCCAGCATCTGCTGCTCGCCGCCGCTGAGGAAGCCGGCCCTCTGGTTGCGGCGCTCGCGCAGGCGCGGGAAGTAGCTGTAGACCAGCTCAAGGTCCTCGGGGAACATGACCTGCCACTGGGTGTAGGCGCCGGCCCGCAGGTTCTCCTCGACCGTCAGGTGCTCGAAGACCCGACGGCCCTCCATCACCTGGAAGATGCCCGCGCGCACGATCGCCGCGGCGTCCTTCTTGTGGATGGGCTGCCCCAGGAAGCGCACCTCGCCGTCCGTCACCGCGCCGTTCTCGGTCTTCAGCAGGCCCGAGATCGCCTTGAGGGTCGTGCTCTTCCCGGCCCCGTTGGAGCCGAGCAGGGCTACGATCTGGCCCTCTTTCACTTCAAGCGAGAGCCCCTTCAGCACCAGGATGACATCGCTGTAGATGACCTCAATATTGTTAAGTGCAAGCATAGTGCTCGTCATGATCATATGTTTGGGTGAATATGCCAGCTTCGCTGGCATATTCACCCAAACATAGGAAGGTTTTTAGGGCAGCAGCCCTAAAGGTGTTACTTCGCGGTCATGAACTCAGAGATGGACTCCCACTTGCCGCCCTTGACCTGGAAGACCTGCAGGGCCTTGGAGCCGGCGTGGTCGGTGCTGGTGAAGGTGATCGGCTGGGTGACGCCGCCGGTGTCGAAGTTGCTCAGCGTCTCAAGGCTGGCCTTGATATTCTCGCCGGTCAGCTCCTTGCCGTCGGTGGCCGTCTTCTCGATCCCGGCCACCAGGATGGACATCGCCGTCCAGCCCTGGACGAAGCTGCTGTTGGCGCCGCCGAAGTCGACGGCCTTCTCCTTGGCGTAGGCCAGCGCCACCTCGGCGCCCTTGCCGGCCGGGCTGAAGGGGATGGTGCCCACCACGCCCTCGGCGTCGGGGCCGGCCAGCTTGACCAGCAGCTCGTTGCCGCACCAGTTCAGGCAGACGAACTGCACATCAAGCCCGAGGCTCTTGGCGTTCTTCAGGGCCAGGGATGCCGGGGCGGCCGTGTTCTGGATGAAGACGTAGTTGGCCCCCGAGTCCTTGATCTGGGTCAGCTGGGGCGTGAGGTCGGTGGCGCCCTTGGGCGAGGGCACCTCAAGCGGCGTAGCCACGCCGTTGGCCTCGGCGAACTTGGTGCCGTCGGCCAGGGGCGAGCGCCCGAAGGGGCTGTCGTTGATCAGGTAGGCGAACTTGGGCGCGCCGGTCTTGCCCTTGGCCTTCCAGTCCGCCAGCGCCCACTTCATGCCGACGATCATCTGGTCGGAGTAGGTCGGCGCGGTGAGGAAGTTGTAGGGCGTCTCGGCGGGGTTGGCCAGCGCGGCCGAGTACGAGCCTGAGATGAAGGGGATCTTGTCCTGGGTGATCTTGTTCTTCAGGGCCTCGGTGTCGCCGGTGCCCCAGCCCGAGAAGGCGACGACCTTCTCGCCGACGAACTGCGTGTAGAGCTCCTCGGCCTTGGCCGTGTCGTAGGCGTAGTCCTGGCTGATCAGCTCGATCTTGCGCCCGGCGACGCCGCCGCTGGCGTTCTTCCACTCGACGAATGCCGTCACGCCCTGCGAGTAGGGCTTGCTAACATCGGCCGTCGGCCCCGTCAGGTCAAAGATCGCGCCGATCTTGATCGTCTCTCCGCCCGCCGCCGCGCCGGTCGTGGGCGCGGCCGCCGCCGCCGCCGTGGGCGCGGCCGCCGCCGCCGTGGGCGCCGCGCCGCCCGCCGGGGCCTGCGCCCCACACGCCGCCAGGAGCACCATCATGGCCGCCAGCAGGCTAAGCACCCCGAACCACCGTCGTCCTGTGAGCATCATTGCTTCCTCCACCTGGGGCGCACGCTCTGGCGCCCCTACCATTTTCGCCACCAGAGGCAATAAGGAGGCCGACCCTCCCGGTTAATAGCTAAATGGCCAGAGCCGGAAATAGTCCTTCACATTGCGCCACATCTTGACGATGCCCTCGGGCTCGAAGATCAGAAAGAGGACGATGGCGAGGCCGAAGGCCCCCTGCTGGATGTAGGGCAGGTAGCCGGAGAAGCTGGGGAAGACCCCGCTCGCCGCGCGGCTCAGGTTCGAGAGCAGGGCCGGCAGCAGAGTCATAAAGGCCGCGCCGTAGATCGACCCCGAGACGCTGCCCAGCCCGCCGATGATGATCATCGCCAGGAAGAGGATGCTCGTGTCGATCGTGAAGCGCTCCCACGAGATCACCCCGCGGTAGTGCGCGGTCAGCGCGCCGGCCAGCCCGGCGAAGAACGACGAGCTGGCGAAGGCCAGCAGCTTGTAGCGGAAGAGGTCGACCCCGATCACCTGGGCGGCGATGTCCTGGTCGCGGATGGCGACGAAGGCGCGGCCCACCCGCGAGCGGAACAGGTTGCTCACGAAGAGCGCCGTCAGCACCAGGCAGCCCATGATCACCCAGTAGAAGCTAAAGTCGTTGCTGCCCGCCAGGTCCAGGCCGAAGATCATGTTGGTGGCCGGCGGCAGGCTCAGCGACTCGCCGATGCCCAGCAGCTTGCCGTGGGTCAGGAACCAGATGATGATCTCCTGGGCGGCCAGGGTGGCGATGGCAAGGTAGAGCCCCTTGAGCCGCGCCGAGGGCAGGCCGAAGACCGCCCCGACCGCGGCGGTGACCACGCAGGCGGCCGGCACGCTGAGCCAGATCGGCAGGCCGGCGCGGGCGGCGAGCAGGCCGGCGGTGTACGCGCCGACCGCCATGAACCCGCCCTGGCCGATGCTGATCTGCCCGGTGTAGCCGACCAGGATGTTCAGCCCGATCGCGCTGATCGCCGCGATGCCGATCGTGTTGGCCAGGTTCAGCCAGTAGCGCCCGGCGAGCCACGGGAAGGCCAGCATGATCGCGATGACCAGGATGATCCGCAGCCGCATCGGCCAATATGGCCGCAGGGCCATGTCGTCGGCGTATGAGGAGTGGAAAGTTCCGCTTTGCATAGATATCTACCGGTGGGGGTGTGGGGGCGGCTTCGCCGCCACCCGCGATATTTTTCGGTTGGGCTTGGGCGGCTTTGCCGCCCAAGCCCAACCGAAAGCAGGATTGGGGCGCAGCCCCAACGGCGTCGCTACACGCGCTCGATCAGCTTCTGGCCGAAGAGGCCGTAGGGCCGGATGAGCAAGATCAGGATCAGCACGACGTAGGGGGCCACCTCGCCCAGCCCGAGGTCGGGGGGCAGGTAGCCGCCGGCGAACGCCTGGAGCAGCCCGATGATCAGGCCGCCGATGATCGCGCCGGGGATGCTGTCGAGGCCGCCCAGGATGACCACCGGGAAGACTAGCAGGCCCACCCGTCCGATCGTGCCGCTGACCCCGCCGAAGATGCTAATCAGCAGGATGCCGCCGACGGCCGCCGTGACGGCGGCGATCGCCCATGCCACCGCCCAGACCCGCTTGATGCTGATGCCGATGCTCAGCGCCGCCTGCTGGTCGTCGGCCACGGCGCGCATGGCGATGCCCTCGTTGCTGCGCCGGAAGAAGAGCGTCAGCAGGCCGAAGAGCACCAGGGCCAGGGCGATCGCCACGAGCTTATCGATCCCCACGCTCGCGCCCAGGATCCGCACCGGGTCGCGCGGCAGAAACTGGGGCGCCGGCAGGGGCGTTACGCCCCAGATCGCCCCCACGATCGCCCGCAGCAGCGATGAGAGGCCGATCGTGACCATGATCACCGAGATCGCCGACTCGCCGATCAGCGGCCGCAGCACCAGCTGCTCGATCAGCACGCCCACCCCCGCCGACAGGGCCACGGCGATCATGACCCCGATCGGCCAGAAGAGGCCGAACTGCTGCACCATCATGTAGGTCAGGTAGGCGCCGATCATAAGCAGCTCGCCCTGGGCGAAGTTGATCACATCGCTGCTCTTGTAGATCAGCACGAAGCCCAGGGCCACCAGCGAGAAGATCGCGCCGTTGGCGATGCCGGACAGGGTGAGCTGGATAAGCTTTTCCATAATATGCTGGCGACCGACCAGAGCGGCGATCAGCTGGCCACAGCCCCCCTGATCCGCCGCCCGTCGTCCGTCGCCGGTCGTCCCCCCTCCATCTCCTCGACGTGCAGCCTCGTCTTCAGCCGGGCCTTGCGCCCGTCCTGGTAGGTGATCGTCGTCTCGATCTCGATATCCTGCTGGGTGCCGTAGAGCGCGTCGACGATCTCCTGGTAGCGCTGGGCCACCAGGTTCCGGCGCACCTTGCGCGTGCGGGTCAGCTCGCCGTCGTCGGCGTCCAGCTCCTTGTGCAGCAGCAGGAAGCGCCTGATGCGGGCGGCCGCAGGCATATCGGCGTTCGCGCGCTCGACATCCTTGCGGATGAGCGCGTAGACCTGCGGCTTCTGGGCCAGGTCGGTGTAGGTGGTGTACGAGATCTGGCGGCTCTCGGCCCACTTGCCCACGTTGGCGAAGTCGATATTGATCATCGCCGTCACGAAGGGCCAGTCGCCGCCGAAGACCACCGCCTCTTTGAGGTAGGGGCTGAACTTCAGCTTATTCTCGATGAACTGGGGCGAGAACTTGGTGCCGTCATGCAGGGTCATCACGTCCTTGGCCCGGTCGATCACCACCAGCTGGCCGTCGGGGTCGAAGTAGCCGGCGTCGCCGGTGCGCAGCCAGCCATCCTCCAGGGCCTCGGCGGTGGCCTCGGGGCTCCTGTGGTAGCCGCGAAAGATGGCCGGGCTCTTGACCATAATCTCGCCGCTCTCGGCGATGCGGATCTCGGTGCCGGGCAGGGGCGTGCCGACGGTCTGGAACTTGATCGCCCCGTCGCGGTGGATCACGCTCAGGCCCGAGCTCTCGGTCTGGCCGTAGACCTGCTTGAGGTTGACGCCGAGGGCGTGGTAGAAGCGGAAGACGTCGGGCCCGAGCGCCGCGCCGCCGGTGTAGGCCCGCTTGAGGAAGCGCAGGCCCAGGTGGTCCTTCAGCGCCTCGATCACCAGCAGCCGCGCCAGCCCGTAGCTCAGCCGCAGCCCGACGCCGGGCCGCTTGCCGGAGAAGCGGGCCTCGGCCATCGCGTGGCCCTGGGCCATAGCCCACTCGTACATGGCTCGCTTCAGCCGGGTGCTGTCCTGGATCTTCACCTGCACCTGCGAGAGCATGTTCTCCCAGATCCGCGGCGGCGAGAACATCACCCGCGGCCCGATCTCGCGGATATCCTCCTGCACCGTGGCGGAGGACTCGGGGAAGTTGATCGTGAAGCCGCACTGGATGCCGGCGGCGACCGTGATCATCTGCTCGCCCACCCAGGCCAGGGGCAGGAAGCTGACGAACTCGTCGCTGGGCTCAAGCGGGTCGACGTCGAGCAGGCCGCGGCCCTGGCTGACCAGGTTGCTGTGGGTGAGCATGGCCAGCTTGGGCTTGCCGGTGGTGCCCGAGGTGGTGATCAGGACGGCGACATCCTCGGGCCGGCCCAGGGCTAGCTCGCGGTCGAAGAGGCCCGGGTGCTGCTGGTCGAAGTCGCGGCCCAGATCCTCGGTCGCCGCGAAGGTGGACAGAAATGGCTCGCGGTAGTTGCGCAGCCCCTTCGGCTCGTAGTAGATCACCTTGAGCACGCCGCTAAGGTCGGGCCAGAGCTCCAGGATCTTGTCGACCTGCTCCTGATCCTCGGCGATGATCACCCGCGCCTCAGTCGCGTGGAGGATGTACCTGACCTCTTCGGGGGCCGAGTCCTGGTAGACCCCGACGCTGACCGCGCCGATGGCCTGGGCCGCCAGCTCGGCGTACAGCCACTCGGGGCGGTTGTCGCCGATGATCGCGATGCTGTCGCCGCGCGCCAGCCCGAGCGCCCGCAGGCCCATCGCGAAGGCCCGCACGTGGTCGGCGAACTGGCCCCAGGTGACGGTCTGCCAGATCCCGAACTCCTTCTCACGGAGCGCAACCTTCGCTCCGATGATCTCGGCGTTGCGCATCAGCAGGCGGGGCAGGATCTCCTCGGCCATACGCTCCTACATCCTCGCTGATCAAAGTCGGCGTCGGCTATCATTTAGATAACAAAAGGATATGAGAGATAATACCCGAAGCATCCCTTTTTGTCACGCTGAGATTTCGCTACCAAGACACTACCGGGCGGCGTGATCGCGCCCAAGGTAGGCCGCGATCACCAGGGGGCTGGCCTTGACCTCGTCGGGCGTGCCGTAGGCGATCAGCTGGCCGAACTCAAGCACCGCGACGTTGTCGCTAATATCCATCACCACGCCCATATCGTGCTCGATCAGCACGATCGTGGTGCGCTGCTCCTCGCTGATGTCGAGGATGAAGCGGGCCATGTCCTCCTTCTCCTCGCTGTTCATGCCGGCCATGGGCTCGTCGAGCAGCAGGAGGCGCGGGGCCATCGCGAGCGCGCGCCCCAGCTCGACCCGCTTCTGGAGACCGTACGAGAGCGAGCCGACCGTCTTCTTGCGGATGGCCTGGATCTCAAGCAGGTCGATCACCTGCTCCACGACCTCGCGGTGGGCGATCTCCTCGCGCTGGCCCGGGCCCCAGTAGAGGCCCCCGCTGAGCACGTTGCCGCGCATGTGGACGTGGCGGCCCAGCATTAGGTTGTCCACCACGCTCATGTGGCGGAACAGTTCGATATTCTGGAACGAGCGGGCGACGCCAAGGCGGGCGATCTGGTGTGGGGCCATGCCGATCAGGTTACGCCCCTCCAAGCGGATCTGGCCCTGCTGGGGCCTGTAGAGGCCGCTGATACAGTTGAGCAGGCTGGTCTTGCCCGCGCCGTTGGGGCCGATGATCGCCTGGATCGTGCCAGGGTAGATGTGAAAGCTGATGCCCGAGAGCGCGCGCACGCCACCGAAGCTCAGGCTGACATCCACGATCTGCATCTGGGCCTCGGGCATCGATACGCCGTTACGATCTGTCATCCCCTACTCCTGTGGCTCTTCTTTGGGCCGGAGGGTACTCGCTTTTTCACCAATGACCAATGAGGGGTGGCACCTATTATATGGGGACTTTCTGCCGGGCGCAAAGTGTAAAGGCGCACGAGCGATCGACTATCGAAAGACATAACAAAGCCCGGCGCTATTGCGTCGGGCTGTACTGGCGACCCGGGAGGGATTTGAACCCCCGACACCTAGTTCCGAAGACTAGTGCTC
>JBAXES010000046.1:0-13722 GCA_037140315.1 Chloroflexales bacterium | reverse complement strand
TATGGAGGCATTGATCTAGCATGGCGCGTTATCATGGCCCCGTTGGGAAAATTAGCCGCCGCCTTGGCATCGGTATTACCGAGAAGGGGCAGCGCATTCTAAATAAGCGCTCGTACCCGCCAGGTCAACACGGCCCGAATGCACGGCGCCGCCAGGTGTCGGACTACGGGCTCCAGCTGCTGGAGAAGCAGAAAGTCAAGTTTATGTACGGCGTGCTGGAGCGACAGTTCCGGCGGGTGTTTGAGCAAGCGTCGCGGCGCAGCGGTGTCACTGGCGAGTACCTGCTTAGCCTGCTGGAGCGGCGGCTCGACAACGTCGTCTATCGGCTGGGGATTGGCACCACGCGGGCGCAGGCCCGGCAGCTGGTGACTCACGGCCACATTATGGTCGATGGCCGCAAGACGAACATCCCCTCTTACACGCTGAAGGTTGGCCAAGTAATCACGGTGCGCGCTGAGAGTCGAAAGCGCGCCTACTTTAAGAATCTGATCGACAGCGGTGATCTAACCAAGTATCGGGCGCCCGACTGGCTGCGCCTCAGCGCCAATGATCTCTCCGGCACGATTGTCGCGCTGCCGCGCCGCGAAGACGCCGAGGCTGGGATTAACGAGCAGCTGATCGTTGAGTTCTACAGCCGGTAAGAGCTCTTGCGGATGGTAGGTTGCAGATGGTCGATTGTAGAACTCTCTGCAATCTACCGTCTGCGATCTGAAATCCTCAAAGCTTCAAGGAGGCTTTCCGTGCTTGATATCGCCATGCCAAAAATAGAGGTTGTGCAGGCGGCTGAGAACTATGGGCGCTTCAAGATCGAGCCGCTTGATCCGGGATATGGCCATACGCTGGGCAATGCGCTACGCCGCGTGCTGCTCTCGTCCATCCCCGGCTCGGCGATCACAAAGATAAAGATCGATGGAGTGTTTCACGAGTTCTCGACCATTGAGGGCGTAAAAGAAGACGTTACCGAGATTGTGCTCAATATCAAAGGCGTCCGGCTGCGCTCCTACGCCGAGCGACCGGTGAAAGTGCTGCTCACAAAGCGCGGGCCTGGCATCGTCACCGCCGCCGACATCGACGCGCCCAGCAATATCGAGCTGGTGAACCCGAAGCACTATATCTGTACGCTCGACTCGGACACCGCCCGGCTTGAGATCGAGATGACGGTCGAGCGCGGCCGGGGCTATGTCTCGGCCGACCAGCGCGATGTGCTGCCGATCGGTGAGATCCCGGTCGATGCAATCTTCACCCCAGTACCTCGGGTGAACTATGTGGTCGAGAATACGCGCATCGGCCAGGCCACTGACTTCGACCGGCTGCTCCTTGAGATCTGGACGGACGGCACGGTGAAGCCGGGCGACGCCCTGAGCCACGCGGCACAGGTGCTGGTACAGTATAGCCAGACGATCGCTGACTTCAACCGCCTCGCCGTCGAAGAGGAAGAACTGCCGGCACCAAGCGGGATGGCGATTCCAGCGGACATCTACGATACGCCGATTGAAGATCTGGATCTGTCGACCCGCACCTACAACTGCCTGAAGCGCGCCGACATCACGAAGGTGGGGCAGGTGCTCCAGATGGATGAGAAGGCGCTGCTCTCGGTGCGTAACCTGGGGCAGAAATCGATGGAGGAGATTCGCGATCGGCTCGTCGAGCGCGGCTACATCTCACGGCCGGTGGGCGGCACGAACAGCGAGGGCGAGGCTGCGGCCCTTGAGCCGGCCAGCGCAGAGTAGAGGAACCGGAAAACTAGCGCTTGGCAGCAGGCGGGGCGGCTACGCCGCCCCGCCAATGGCCGGAGCCTGATAAGGATAGGACAATGCGACACCGACACGCAGGAAAATTGCTCAGTCGCTCGTATGAGCATCGCAAGGCGCTCTACCGCAACCTGATGATCGCCCTAATCGATCATCGCCGGATCCAGACGACTCTGGCCAAGGCAAAGGCTGTGCAGCCGGAGATCGAGCGGCTGATCACCATCGCCCGCGAGGACACACCGCACGCGCGCCAGATGGCGCTCTCGAAGCTGGACAGCAAGATCGCAATGCGCAAGCTGTTCACCTTTGCGCCGCAGGACTACTCTGGGCGCAACGGCGGATACACGCGCATCACAAAGATCGGCCCACGGCTCGGCGACGGTGCCGAGATGGCGCTGATCGAACTGGTTTAGCGGTATCCATGCGAAACGTCGCTCTGCGCCTGGCCTATGATGGTACCGACTTTGTCGGCTCACAGTATCAGAACCAGGGGCGCTCTGTGCAGGGCGCGCTAGAGCAGGCGTGGGAGGAATTGACCCAGGAGCGGCGGAGAGTCACCCTCGCTGGGCGCACTGACGCTGGGGTTCACGCCGCCGGGCAAGTGGCTAACTTTCTTACGGAGACAACCCACTCGCCGAAGACTATCCTACGCGGGATGAACGCGAAGCTGCCGGAAGATGTGGCGATCCAGGCCGTGCGTGATGTCGGGCCAGACTTCCACGCGCGGCACTCGGCCAACCGGAGGGCCTACCGCTACCTGATCGATAATAATGACGCCTGGCTGCCAACGCTTCGCAACTATGTGCTGTATGTTGAGCAGAAGCTCGATGTGGCGGCAATGGCGGAAGCCCTGCCGCATCTGGAGGGGACGCACGACTTCACGTCGTTCTCGGCCCTCGTGCCCGACCAGCGCTCTACCGTGCGAACCTGCTACACAGCGCGGCTGAGCGAGATCGAGCTGTTCGGCAGGCGGCTGATCGCAATCGACCTGGCTGCAAATGCCTTCCTACAACATATGGTACGGGTCATCGTCGGGACGGCGCTGCTGGTTGGCCGCCGGAAGATCAGCCCCGAGGGTTTTCGCGATATTCTGGAGGGGCGAGATCGCAAGGCCGCCGGGCCAACCACCGTCGCCCACGGGCTCACCCTTGTGTCGGTCGGCTACCCGATCGGCACACTACGCTGGGAGGACGAGAGCGTCGGCGCGGCCGAAGCTCCAGCAGGCAGATGAAGATCTGCCGACATATAACGGCTTTTGCTGTCGGTTGGGCCGTGGTGCGGCGCGGCCGGCAACCAGACACGACACAAGGATAGCAGCAGTGAAGACCTACCATCAGACGCATTCCGAAGTCCAGCGCGACTGGCTGTTGGTCGATGCCGAGGACCAAGTTGTCGGCCGGCTCGCCACGCAGATCGCAACGCTCCTGCGCGGCAAGCATAAGCCGACCTTCACGCCCTCGCTGGATAACGGCGACTTCGTGATTGTGGTGAACGCCGAGAAGATCAAGATCATGGGCCGCAAGGCCGACCAGAAGGTCTACTATCACCACACCGGCTACCCGGGCGGGATCAAGGCCACGCCCTACAAGATGATGCTCTCCAAGCACCCCGATCGCATCCTGCGCATCGCCGTGAAGGGGATGCTGCCCAAGAACCGTATGGGCCGCCACCTGATGGCGAAACTGCGGATCTACGCCGGCCCGAGCCACCCGCACGCCGCGCAGCAGCCGAAGGTCTGGACGCCGCGCTAAAGGTATAGGGAAGGGGTTTAGCGGAGGCATCGCCTCACCCTAGCCCCTCACCAAGTAAGGAGATAGCTTGATGGAAGCGAAGCGCTACTACCAGGGCACCGGGCGGCGGAAGACGTCGGTCGCGCGAGTGCGCCTGTTCCCCGGCAGCGGGGAGTTCGTGGTGAACGGTCGGAACACAGAGGACTACTTTGGGATGCGCGACCTGCTCCAGCGCAATATTCGCCACCCGCTGGCGATCACGAATAATCTAAGCAGCTTCAATGTGCTGGTGAAGGTACGCGGCGGCGGCGTGGCCAGCCAGGCCGGCGCGGTGCGCCACGGTATCGCCCGCGCACTGCTGGATCTCGATGGAGACCTGCGGGCGGTGCTGAAGAAGGCCGGCTTCCTTACGCGCGACCCGCGTATGAAGGAGCGCAAGAAGGTTGGCCTGAAGCGCGCGCGCAAGGCACCGCAGTACACCAAGCGCTAGGTTCGCCAGAGGCAGCCGCTTAACAATTATAACGTCACCTCCCGGTGGAGGTGTGGGGGCGGCAAAGCCGCCCCCACGGTTTATTGTCTGGTGGTTTGGGCGGCTTTGCCGCCCAAACCACCAGACAAGAGTCTGGTATGCGCGTTATCACCGGTAAGGCCAAAGGTCATTCGCTGAAGGCCCCCAAAGGCCTGGGCACGCGACCGATGCTCGATAAGGTCAAGGGGGCGCTCTTCTCGATCTTAGAGGGCTATGGGCCGATCCGCGGGCGTGTGCTCGACCTCTATGCGGGGACGGGTTCGCTGGGCATTGAGTGCCTCTCGCGAGGTGCCAGCGCGGCCGACTTTGTCGAGCAGAGCGCCCACGTGTGCACGATTATTGGCGACAATCTGCGCCACACGAAGCTCGACGGGATCGCCAAGGTACACTGTATACCGGTAGATCGCTTTTTACAGGGGCAGCGGGGCGTGGGGCACTATGATATAATTGTGATGGATCCACCCTACGCTGACCCACAGATCGAGCACACGATCACAGCGGTAGCGACGGCAGATATCGGCCACCCCGGCAGCCTACTGATCGTCGGGCACTCAGCACGAGTTACGCTGGCAGATAGCTACCCACCGCTGACGCGGATCAAGTTTCGTCGCCATGGGGACTCTTGCTTCTCGATCTTTGAGCTTGGCGATGGCGCGGAGGCCGAAGTGACGTAGCGGCTCCTCTCCTGTGCAGGTGCCTCTTCGGGCCGACAGCGGCCCCGCAGAACCCAACTCTATGCGTATCGCTGTGTACCCCGGCAGCTTCGACCCTGTCACCTACGCGCACCTGGATATCGCCACGCGGGCGCGCCGGGTGTTCGACTGCGTAGTAATGAGCGTCTTCGACCGACCGAAGAAGAACCTGCTCTTCAGCACCGAAGAGCGCCTGGATCTGCTGCGCGAGGCTACACAGCATATGCCTGGGGTTGAGGCAGCTAGTTACAGCGTGCTCACGGTAGACTTCGCGCGCACGATCGGTGCCTGTGCTCTCGTGCGCGGGCTGCGGACGGTCAGTGACTTCGAGACCGAGTTTCAGATGGCGCAGATCAACCAGTCGATCAACGCGGAGATCGAGGTGGTGCTGCTAGCGGCCAGCATGAAGTACGGATGCGTCAGCTCAAGCGCCGTGCGCGAGATGGCTGGATTGGGCCGCGACCCTGTGGAATTTGCGCCGCCGCACGTGGTCGCGGCGCTGCGCCAGAAGTTCGCGCAAAGGGGGTGACGGCCATCGAACTGGACGATTTGATCGACGAGGTGGAGGACGCGCTGGCTGCGGGCCGGCGGGTGCCGTTTAGCGGTCGCCTGCTAGTCGATGAGGAGCGCATTCTAGACATCATCGATCGGATGCGGGTCGCCATCCCCGAAGAGCAGAAGCGGGCGCGGCGGATCATCCAGGAGCAGGAGCGTCTGATCGCCGAGGCCCAGGCGCGGCTGCAGCAGGTGCTCGATGAGCGCGGCCTGCTGGAGGCGATCGATGCGGAACGCACGCGGCTGCTCCAGCAGGCCGAGCACGAGGCCACACAGGTACGCGCCGGTGCCGATGAATACGCGCGACAGGTGCTTGAGGAGCTCGACGAACGGCTGATGAAGCTAGTGACAAGTGTGCGCAATGGGCTGAACACCCTCGGCAACGAGGCGCCCGCAGCCGAGCGGTAGGCGGCAGTGCTCGACGCGCTTGACAATAGCAAGGCCCCTGGCCTATAATGCAGCGTTTGTAGCGCTTGGACGCAGCGCAGTATACGGATATGTCAACCATCAAGTTTAACGTTGCGCAGCTGCTGCGCGAGATGATCGGCGGGCGGCGCGACTACACGTTCGCTGAGGAGGCGCTGCCGCTCGATGATCAGCTGGTGCTGCGCGGGATCAGCGGCGATGTGCGCTTCATCCGCACCGCTACTGGGGTCTACGCCCACGTGCGAGCACGAGGGACCGTAGAGATGATCTGTGTGCGCTCGCTGGATTCGTTCGACCACCCGGTCAGGCTTGATTTCAGCGACGAATTCCACTCGGTTGTGGATGTGATGAATGGCGAGGGGCTACCTGAGCCGGCCGAGGACGACCCATACCTGCTCAATGAGCTGCATATGGCCGACATCGGCGACGCGATCCGGGACTACACGCTACTGGAGCTGCCGATCAACCCGGTCAGCCCGGCGTACCGCGACAAGCCGGTGAGCTATACGGTTCAGTCCGATGGCATCGATGATGAGCAGACCGACGATATTGTGGACAGCCGGTTCGAGGCACTAAAGGCCTGGGCGGCACAGCAGAACAATAAGCAGAGCAGGAGTTAAGAATCTCATGGGTGCACTACCAAAACGAAAAGTGTCGCGCCACCGCCGTGGCAACCGTCGCCAGCACTTGGCGCTCAGCGCGCCAACACTGGTGACCTGCCCAAAGTGCGGCAATCTGATGCGCGCCCACTTCGTATGTCAGGACTGCGGCACCTACAAAGGCCGCCAGGTGATCGCCATCGCCGACAAGACAGCCGATAACCGCTAAGGCCCAGGCCTCGTGCGGTAACGTGATGGCGAGGGGGGCGGCGGCACGGTGAGAGCACCGGCCGACCGCCCCTTCTATGTAGTGAAAGGCGGCGAAGGAGTGAGCAGCTCACGCTATGCGGCGATCATCGGCTGGGGCATGGCCGTGCCGGAGCAGGTGGTCACCAACGCGGATCTGGCCCAGAGGATCGACACCTCCGACGAGTGGATCCGCTCGCGCACCGGGATCGCCGAGCGCCGGGTCGCCGGGCCGGGCGTGTTCACATCGACCCTGGCGACGATCGCCGGCCGCGAGGCCATGGAGCGTGCCGGCGTATCGCCGGCCGACATCGACATGGTGATCGTGGCCACCTGCACGCCCGACCGACCGTTCCCGGCGACGGCCTGCGCGGTTCAGGCGAACCTCGGCATCACCCGCGCGCCGGCCTTCGACATCGCCGCTGCCTGTAGCGGGTTTGTCTACGGGATAAGCGTGGCCACCGGGATGATCAAGAGCGGCATGAGCCGCCGCCTGCTGCTGATCGCCGCCGATATCTTCACCCACCTGATCGACTGGGACGACCGCAACACCTGTGTGCTCTTTGGCGACGGGGCCGGGGCAGTGGTGCTCCAGGCCACCGATGAGCGCCTAGGCCTGCTCAGCACACTGATCGGAGCCGCCGGCGAGGGTGAGACAATGATGGCGGTCGACGCCGGGGGCACTCGTATGCCAGCCACTCCTGATATCCTGGCGCAGGGGAGGCAATACGTGTACATGAACGGTCGCGAGATCTTCAAGCACGCGGTGCGCGAGATGTGTGACTCGGCTATGCGCGCGCTGGGAGAGGCCGGGCTGAGCTTGAGCGATATCAGCCTGATCATCCCACACCAGGCCAATGTGCGGATCATCGAGGCCGTGACAAAGCGGCTTGAGTTGCCCGCCGAACGGGTGGTGGTCAACATCGACCGTTACGGGAACACCTCGGCCGCCTCGATACCGATCGCCCTGTACGAGGCAGTGCAGCAGGGCCGGGTGAAGGATGGCGACTACCTATTGCTGACCGCATTTGGCGGCGGGCTAACCTGGGGCTCGGCGGTGATACGTTGGGGCAGGCCGTGACTGGCATAGTGAAACACGAGACTATGAGCATCGCATGGGTATTTCCGGGCCAGGGCTCGCAGGCCATCGGCATGGGCCACGACATCTATGAGCACTTCTCTGTAGCCCGTGCCATCTTTGACCAGGCCGATGATCTGCTGAATCTGCCGCTACGCAGCCTGTGCTTCGAGGGGCCGGAGGCGGATCTGATCGCGACCGAGAACACACAGCCGGCGCTGCTGACGGTCAGCACGGCCCTGGTGCGGGTGCTAGAGGATCTCGGCGGAGCGGGGCTGGCCCGTCCACTGGCGGTGGCTGGACACAGCCTCGGCGAGTACTCGGCGCTGGTCGCCGGGGGTGCGCTCGACTTCCCCACCGCTCTGCGGCTGGTGCGTCGGCGCGGCGAGCTGATGGCCGAGGCCCACGAGGGTAGCATGGCCGCTGTGATCGGCCTGGCCCAGGAGATCCTTGAGGAGATCTGCCTGGACATCAACGCTGCCCCTCAGGGCGACGCGAGCGCGGCTCACAGCACCGTGGTGGTGGCGAACTATAACGCCCCCGACCAGCTTGTAATTAGCGGAAGCACACTGGCAGTAGAGCGCGCCTCGCTGCAAGCGAAGGAGCGCGGGGCAAAGCGGGTGCTGCCGCTGAAAGTGAGCGCCGCATTCCACTCACCGCTGATGATCTACGCCGCCGAGAGCATGGCCCACGAGCTGGAGCGCGCCGATGTACGCGACCTGGACGTGCCGCTGATCGCAAATGTGACGGCCCAGGAGCTGCGCGGGGCCGACGAGGTGCGGCGCGAGGCGGTGGCTCAGGTCGTGGCCCCCGTGCGCTGGATCGCCTCGGTTCAGGCAATGGTGGCAATGGGGTGCACAACCTTTGTGGAGATCGGATCGGGCAAAGTGCTTACCGGCCTTATTCGACGCATCGCACCTCAAGTACGAACAGTGACGATTAGCACTGCGGCAGATGTGCGGGCGTTCGTAGCAGAGAACAGCTGATGTTGCTTCAAGATCAGGTTGCAATAGTCACCGGCGCGTCGCGCGGGATCGGTCGCGCGGTGGCCGTCGATCTGGCCCGTCAGGGGGCCAGCGTGCTGATCAACTATCAGCGCAACGCGACAGCAGCCGAGGAGGTGGTGGCGGACATCCGCCAGGCTGGCGGCGACGCGCTGGCGCACCGCGCGGATGTGAGCGATGAGTCTGAAGTAGCGGGCATCATTGAGGCGACCCTCTCACACTGGGGCCGCCTCGATATCTTGGTATGCAACGCCGGGGCCACCGTCGACGCCCCGCTGATGCGGCTCAAGCCCGAGCAATGGCATCATGTGATCGAGACAGACCTGACCTCGGCGTTCCTCTGCTGTCGGGCAGCCCTGCCCGCGATGCGCAGCCGTCAGTACGGTCGAATCATCACGATGGGTTCGCTGGCTGGCCTAGCCGGGAATGTCGGGCAGACGAGCTACGCTGCGGCGAAGGCCGGCCTGGTGGGACTGACGCGGGCGCTGGCGCGCGAGGTAGCTGCAGAGGGGATCACCGCGAACGTAGTTGCGCCAGCCTATATCGATACCGACTTCATTGAAAATGTCTCGCCGGCGATCCGGGAGTGGGCGATCAACACAATTGCGATGCGCCGATTCGGCACGACCGACGAGGTTGCAGCCGCCGTGAGCTTTCTGGCCTCACCACGATCTTCATATATCACTGGGCATGTGCTGACGCTCGATGGCGGGTGGGTCATGCCTTAGGAGGGCGCGATGGATTTCACGGGGCAAGTAGCGATCATCACCGGTGGATCGCGCGGGATCGGACGAGCAGTGGTGTGTGATCTCGCCCGCCGAGGAGCGAAGGTGCTATTTTGCTACCGTGAGCGTGGGGAAGCTGCGGCCGAGACTCTGGCGATAGTGCATAATGCCGGCGGCGTAGCAGAGGCGGTTCAGGCAGATGTGTCCGACCCGACGACGGGGACCGCGCTCGTGCAGGCTGCTCTGGAGCGCTGGGGGCGGCTGGACATCCTGGTGAACTGCGCTGGCCACGTAGGCTATGGCCCGATGGAGGACATGAGCACCGCCCGCTGGCGCAATGTGATCGCCACAAACCTGACGGGCGTGTATCATACCTGCCGGGCGGCCCTACGGCCAATGATGCAGCGGCGCTACGGCCGGATCATCAATCTCTCGGCGCTCCACGCCAGCGGCGGGTTCCCTGGCCAGGCCGACTACTCAGCGGCCACCGCAGGCGTCCAGGGCTTCACACGCTCGCTGGCCCGCGAGGCGGCCGCGTGGTCAATCACGGTGAACTCGGTGGCGCCGGGCTTTGTGGAGACCGAGATGCTTGACGTGATACCTGGCGAGATACGGGCATGGGGGGAGGGAATTATCGCCATGCGTCGTACCGGGCGCCCTGAGGAGGTGGCGGCAGCAGT
Source organism: Chloroflexales bacterium (assembly GCA_037140315.1). GTDB lineage: Bacteria > Chloroflexota > Chloroflexia > Chloroflexales > Chloroflexaceae > Oscillochloris. The sequence goes on along the minus strand of JBAXES010000046.1, from coordinate 3,707 downwards.
AGTCTTCTTGGCCTCCTCGATGGCCTCGTACATCACTGGGCACACCCTGGCTGTCGATGGCGGATGGCGAATGGCTGGGTAGCAGCACACGCAAAGAGGGGCCGTAGGCGATCCTGCCTACGGCCCCTCTTCGCACGTTACTTTTGGATTTTCCTACCTTACTTTTACTGGTCTTGCTACGTCCGTCCGAAGTCAGTCGTCGTCCATCCGCTGAGCGTACAGGGATTCCGTCTTCCGAGCGTACAAGCTTGACACCTCAAGAGACCAGTCCGACCGTTTGTGTTCCCTGCCCGCCTATTCATCCGCTGCTTACCCCTCCAGCTGCCCTCCAATCAGCGTGGCTGCCGTCTCTCCTGCCTTGCGGCGGTGTGTCGGCAATCGCTGTGTCAGCTTTTGCTTTTGGGTGTGGCTCCGATTCTCTGCGTAGGATTCTTGTTATGTTCCTTACGCTATGAGCTTCGCGTTGGAGGCGGCCATCCTGCTCGCACAGCATCCGATCGCTACATCAGCGATCCGGCGCTTGTCTGTTAGTCTCCCTGGCTAGGCCACGCCCGCCATTTCCCCTAACGTACGCCTCGTCACTGTAAATTACTTACAGTAGAGCCTAGCGCTAGCAGTTTGGTCACACATGTTCGGCTGTACAGGTTCACTAGTCGGGTGCTGTTCTCTTGAGGCTTCGTGGCTATAATAGCACTGAGATGCCCCAAAATCAAGTAGTTTATCGCAAGTTAACGATGATGGGGCAAGATCGGCGGGTGACCCGGTGATCTAGCGCGGCGCAATGCCAGAAACGCAATTGGCTATAATGATTTTTAGTGTAAAGGATTCTTTACACCATCCGCAACGACGCGCTCGGCGACAGCTTTGCCGGAGAGCAACACCAGCGGGATGCCCCCGCCGGGGTGAGTACCGCCGCCGACGAAGTAGAGATCACGCAGGCCGCGAGCGCGCAAAGGCGGGCGCATAAAGGCCGAGAAGGGGTTATTCGAGGAGAGGCCGTAGATCGCGCCGCCGGCAGCGTTATAACGGCCCTGGATATCTTCCGGAGTCCAGATCTGCTGGTAGACAATATGCTGGCGCAGGTTGTCCAGGCCCATGCGCTCCAGCTTCGCCAGCACCACATCACGGTAGGGGGCGGCCTCTCGCGCCCAGCTGACCCGCGAACCCAGAGCGGGCGCATTAACCAGAACGAAGAGGTTCATATGGCCGGACGGGGCGTGCCCAGGGTCGATCAGACAGGTTGTGGCCACATACACCGTGGGGTCAACAGCAGGCACGCCCTTCTGGAAGATCGCCTGGAACTCGCGGGGGTAGTCGGCGCTGAAGAAGATATTGTGGTGTGCCAGCTGCGCATAGGTGCGATCCACGCCCAGAAAGAGCACATAGCCGCTACAGGAGGGCTCCAGACGGGCGAGGCGGCGCGCGGTGCGCCCATGGCCAGGCACGAGGGCCGCGAAGGCGTAGCGCGGGTCTGCGTTGACGATCACGCGGGCGGCGGGGATACGCTCGCCGCACTCCAGGCGTACTCCACGGGCGGCCCCGCCCTCAAGCAGCACCTCGGCCACGGCGGCACTGGTGCGCACCTGCACGCCCAGCTCATCGGCGAGGCGCAGCAGAGCTCGGCCCAACTCGTACATCCCGCCGCGCACATACCAGCCGCCCTCGGCAAACTCGATGTAGGCGATCACATTGAAGGTGGCCGGAGAGAGGTAGGGCGACGAGCCATTGTAGGTGGCGTAGCGGTTGAAGATCTGGCGCAGGTAGGGGCTACGGAAGTAGGCGCGCACCGCCGTATCCACGCTACGCAGCGAGTCGATCTGCGGGCCGTCGCGCAGCAGCCGAGGGGTGAGCAGCTCGGATATTCCGTCGAAGGGCTTGAGCAGGAAGTTGTCGGCCACAGCGGCGTAGATCCGCGCGCTATAGGCGAGGAAGCGGAAGAGGCCGGGGACATCGCGCGGGCTGATCCGCTCGACCTCCTGAATGAGCTGGGGCAGACGCTGCCAGGCGTGGAAGCAGGTACCATCGGGCCAGGTGTAGCGGCAGGTCGGCTCGATCTGGTCGAGGCTGAGGTAATCCTCCAGGCGGCGACCTGCGGTGGCGAAAAGCTCGCGGATGACCCAGGGCATGGTCAGCAGCGAGGGGCCGGTGTCGAAGGTGTAGCCCTGCTCGTGCACGAGGTTAAGCTTGCCGCCGACACGCTCATTCTTCTCAAGCATCAGGACGGAGTGGCCGGCCGCGGCCAGGCGAATAGCGGCGGCCAGGCCGCCGAGGCCGGCACCAACGATGATTGTCTGATCATTCACGGGGATCACACACATACGTAAGGGCGCAGCAGCAGCCTGGCCGACAGGGCATACGCCATCGACCGAGTGGCTGCTGCGCCCTTACAAGGATTACCAGCTCTTTTTCTGCCCCGGGAGCTGGGTGCCGAAAATGCTGGGCGGGAGCTTGAATCCGTGGGCCTCAAGGCGCGGGGTGAAGCGCGGGCGCACGCCCGAGGGGCGCATCTCGCACAGGATCTTGCCCTCGGGCGACTTGCCAAGCATCTCCAGCTTAAAGATATCCTGGAGCACCACCGTGTCGCCCTCCATGCCCTGCACCTCGGTGATGTAGGAGACCTTGCGCTGACCGTCATCGAGGCGGGTCTGCTGGACGATTACATCGATGGCCGCAGCGATCTGGTCGCGGATAACCCTAAGGGGCAGATCCATACCGGCCATCATCGACATCGTCTCCATACGGGCAAGGGCATCGCGGGGGGTGTTGGCGTGGAGCGTGGTGAGCGAGCCATCGTGGCCAGTGTTCATGGCCTGGAGCATATCGAGGGTCTCGCCACCACGGCACTCGCCGATCACCACGCGCTCGGGGCGCATACGCAGCGAGTTCTTCACCAGGTCGCGGATGGCCACAAGGCCGCTGCCGTCCACCTCGGCGGGCTTCGCCTCTAGGCGCACCACATGATCCTGGGCGAGCTGGAGCTCGGCGCTATCCTCGATAGTGACGATGCGCTCGTCCTCGGGGATAAAGTTGGAGAGCACATTGAGCAGCGTGGTCTTACCAGAGCCGGTGCCGCCGGAGACGACGATATTGAGCCGGCTGATCACACAGGCGCGCAGGAACTCGCCCATCTCGGGGCTCATCGAGCCAAAGCGAATGAGGTCATCGACCTTAAGCTTATTCTTCGAGAACTTGCGGATGGTGAGGGTAGAGCCATCGATAGCGCAGGGCGGGATGATCGCGTTGACGCGGGAGCCATCGGGGAGGCGGGCGTCGACCATCGGCCACTTACGGTCGATGCGGCGGCCGAGCGGGCGGATGATTCGGTCAATCACCTTGAGCACGTGCTCGTCGTTGGCGAAGCGCACAGGGGTGAGGCGGAGTTTGCCCTTCTGCTCGACGTAGACCTGGTTAGGGCCGTTGACCATCACCTCAGAGACCGTATCGTCGTTGAGGAGCTGCTGGATGGGGCCGAAGCCCATCAACTCATCGCAGACCATGGTGAACATCTGCTTGACGGCGGAGTCGGGGAGGCTGACGCCGGCCTGCTGATAGGTGCGGGCGAAGCGCTCCTGAAGCAGCTTCTCGCTCTCGGGGGATCGTTTGAGCTCGCTCTGGTTGCCGAGGGAGGCCTGGATGCGATCGACGATCCAGAGGGACAGCTCAAGCATGCGCTGGGGGTCGGTAGCGGGGACAGAGTCTTGCACCAC
>JBAXES010000045.1:0-13814 GCA_037140315.1 Chloroflexales bacterium | reverse complement strand
GATCGAGCACGCCGATACCGGCACCACCCAGTTCGCGTCGCCGAGCGGCGGCAGGTAGCGCCCGCCGCCCGAGTCCACCACGCCGAGGGGCTGGAGCAGCCCGCGCTCGGCGATCGTCGCCGCTAGGCCGTCCACATCCCCCGGGTCTTCGCGCACCCCGTCCGGGTCAGTCTCAAGCTGGGCCGGATCAAGATAGAGCAGCCGCATCGACATATCTGATAGCTCCTCAAATAAACACATTTGTTTGCGTAGTATAGCAGAGGTCGGCGCTGAAGGCAAGTCACCCGCGCCCTACGGCGCGCTGTCGGCAGTGCCGCCGCCGGCGGTCAGGTAGAAGAAATCGCGGCTCCAGGGGCGCAGGTAGCGCTGCGACTCGCCCTTCATCGCATCGAGCAGCGGGGTCGCCCTGAGCCCGGAGGGGGTCTGCTGAAACGCATCGAAGCGCACGTAGATCGAATTGATATCCAGCTGGAGCGCATACTCGACGGGAAGCATCGTGAAGGTGGTGACGAGGCGGGGGAGCGTCAGCGTGTCGCCGGCCACATAGTACAGCACCGATCTATCGGCGCTAATGCCGACCCCTGAGCGCTCGACGGCAGTGACGCCCTTCAGGATGATCCCCCAATCCTGCGAGGTCTGATCGGCGGTGTGCGGGTTGACCGACCCGTGATCGATGATCAGCGGGCCGTTCTGCCGCCAGGCCACCATCCCCGGCGACTGCTGGATGTCCGCCCCCCAGGCCCCGATCCGGATCTGCCCATCCTGATACAGCGCGATGGTGCCGAAGCCATCGCGCGGCGGCAGCACCGTCACGCCATCGATCATCGCGCCAAAATGCCCGTGGCGGGCCTTAAAGCCGCCATTGAAGGCGGCCAGCAGCGCGCCGCTCTGCAGATCGGCCGCGGGGATCACGCCCTTCCGCGTGATCTTCGCCTTCGAGATCGGCTCGTCGGTGCCAAGCACAAAGTGAAGCTGCGCGGCGCGAAGGTTGATCGCGACGACGGCGGTGTAGACGTACGGGCGATCTGGATCGGGCTGCACGAAGGTTCGGTAGGCAACCACGTGCCCGGCCGAGTCGGTCAGGTAGGCCGACCACTGGCCGGCACCGTCCATCGTGCCCACACCCGTCAGCGGTGCTGGCTGCCACTCTGGGCTGGCCGTGGGCTGCGCCGTGGGCGCAGCCTGGGCCGTCGCCGCCGGGCTGGTCCGGGCAGGCCCAGGCGTCGCGGCGGGCGTGGCCGCGCGGGCGGCGGTCGCAGCGGGCGGCAGAGCAGAGGTAGGGGCACCAGCAGCCCACGGCGCAGACGTGCGGATCAGGCCGAGCCTGTACGCCTCGTGCTGCGCCATGTCCTTGACGGTGAACACGGTATCCTCAAGCCAGGCCACCGGCGCATCGCCGATGACGCCACGCAGCACATCGGCCCCCTGGGCCGCCAGATCCGGGCGCAACCCAAGGACAGTCGCCCCGATCAGCATCAGCACAATGGCGACGAGGCTGGGGATGAGACACCCGCCGCGCCGATTGGCGGGCGAGCGTCGCGCCCGCGCGAGTGGTCGTCGCCACCAGGTCCGTTTAGTCATACGAAATTACACCTCAGGAACATTCAACACTGCGGCCCCAAGCCGCTGCAGGGCTTAGATAAGGTTTCAGCGTACGTTACCGTTCAGGCAATTGCACTGCATCAGGATGTAGTATTTCTGTTCCCTGTTCCCTGTTCCCTGTAACCTTGTCTTAGACAACCAGCTGCACCGCGCCAGGCACCACGTCCACGCGCACGCGGGTCGCGGCGGTGGCCACCACCTCGCCGTCGGTGGCCACCGGGATGCCATTCTGGCACAGAACCTCGATATGCCGGGCGCGGCCCATCGTCACCTCGCGGAGCTTGGTGTGGGAGCCCTCCATCAGCTTGGGCAGGTAGCGGATAATCTGGTCGAGGCGCAGCTTCTCGACGATGCAGAGGTCGAGCAGGCCGTCGTCGATCAGGGCCTCGGGGGTCATCAGGAAGCCGCCGCCCTGGCTGCGCCCAACCGCCACGCTGGCGAAGAGCAGGCGGCGGCGCACCTCGTAGTCGTCGAAGCGCACGCTCATCACGTTGGCCTTGTACGTGGCCAGGGCGCGGATGATCGCCATGAGGTAGACCGCAAAGCCCTTCAGGCCGGTGAGCTTCAGGCTCTCCACGGCCACCTGGGCGTCGAGGCCCATGCCGAGGCCGTTGATGAAGTGGCGGCGCTCCTCGCCGGCCGGCGACTCGACGCTGATCAGGCCGACATCGACGGGGCGGGTGCGCCCGGCGGCCATACGTCGCGCGGCCCCGGCCAGGTCGTTCGGCTCGACGCCGTCAAGCACCTTCACAAAGTCGCTGCCGGTGCCGAGGGGCACGATCCCCAGGGCCGCCTCGCGGCCGAGGCGCTCGCGACCGCCCAGCAGCCCGTTGACCACCTCGTTGATCGTGCCGTCGCCGCCCACCGCCGCCACGCAGCCGTAGCCGCGGTCCATGGCCTGGTAGGTCAGCTCGGTGGCCCCGCCGCGGGCGTGGGTCTCCACCAGGTCGAAATCCACCCCGGCGGCGCGCAGGGCGGCCTCCAGCTCGGGGCGGCGCTGCCCCGCCGTGCCGCGCCCGGCCCACGGGTTGAGGATGACACAGGTTTTCATGGGCGAATTCCGCTACAGCTTCAGACCCGGATCGTAATTTGGTGGCTCAACACCCAAGAAATCTCGATATAGCAATCCTACGCCAATTGTGAAGCCCGCGCTGCGTCCATGCCCTCTGCCCGGTGGCTGAAGCCACGGGCTACGGGTACGAAGGCCGCCTGCGCGGCCTGGAGCAGCCGGCGCAGGCCGGCTTCGTCACCCAAGAGCCGGGGGCTTCAGCCCCCCGGCTTCACGACCGCGATAGGATTGCTATATTTACCATAATTTCAGTGATGCCTTCTATAAATAATCGTGTAGCACCTGAATACCTGCTATAGCAATCCCACAGAGACTATACGGAACATCTGTTTCATTTTATAGGATCTCAGGAAAGGATGCAAGAGCGTGCGGTTCTTGTGCATCTCTGTCGGGGCGCAGCAGCGCGGCGCTGCTGCGCCCTTACGCGGACTCCGCAGGATCGCTCAGATCGCCATCCCCAGCGCCTCGGCCGCCGTGAAGATGTCCTTGTCGCCGCGGCCCGAGAGGTTCACCAAGATGATCTGGTCGGGGCGCATGGTCGGGGCAAGCTTGATCACCTCGGCGATGGCGTGGGCGCTCTCTAGGGCCGGGATGATCCCCTCGTTGCGCGAGAGGGTCTCGAAGGCGTCGAGGGCCTCTTCGTCGTCGGCGAAGGTGTAGACGGCCCGCCCGGTGTCGTGGAGCCAGGCGTGCTCGGGGCCGACGCTGGCGTAGTCGAGGCCGGCCGAGATCGAGTGGGTCAGCGATATCTGGCCGTTCTCGTCCTGGAGCACGTACGAGTAGGTGCCCTGGAGCACGCCGGGGCTCGCCGAGAGGAAGCGCGCGGCGTGGTCGCCCAGCTTCTGCCCGCGCCCGCCGGCCTCCACGCCGCGCAGGGCCACGCCGGCGTCGGCCAGGAAGGGGTGGAAGATGCCGATCGCGTTCGAGCCGCCGCCCACGCAGGCCACGACCACGTCGGGCAGGCGCCCCACCTGCTCAAGCATCTGGGCGCGGGCCTCCTGGCCGATCACGCGCTGGAAGTCGCGCACCATGGTCGGATAGGGGTGCGGGCCGAGGGCCGACCCGAGCAGGTAGTAGCTGTCCGGGTTAGTCACCCAGTCGCGCATGGCCTCGTTGATCGCGTCCTTGAGCGTGCGCGAGCCGCTCTCCACGCCGCGCACCTCCGCGCCGAGCAGGCGCATGCGGAAGACGTTCGGGCGCTGGCGGGCCATGTCCTCCACGCCCATATAGACCACGCACTCCATGCCGAGCAGGGCGCAGACGGTGGCGCTGGCCACGCCGTGCTGGCCGGCCCCGGTCTCGGCGATGACCCGGCGCTTGCCCATGCGCCGCGCCAGCAGCCCCTGGCCGAGGGCGTTGTTGATCTTGTGCGCGCCGGTGTGGGCCAGATCCTCGCGCTTGAGGTAGATCTGCGCGCCGCCGAGCTGGGCGCTGAGCCGCCGGGCGTAGGTCAGGGGCGTCGGCCGGCCGACGTAAGTGCGCTGGAGCTGGTCGATCTCGGCCCAGAAGGCCGGGTCGGCCTGGGCCTCGGCGTAGGCCGCCTCCAGGGCCGCCACCGCCGGCATCAGCGTCTCAGGCACATACCGCCCGCCGTAGGGGCCGAAGCGACCGGCCGTCGCCGGCGTCTCAGTGGTAGACATATTTTGCTCTCTCGACATTCTAGAAGGGAGGGTTTTCAAGGGAGGATGACCATCCCTTGACCCTCCCTTCTGTTGCCTGTTCCCCGCTGCCTGTTGCCCTACTTCTGGATCAGGCCCTCGTCCTTATTCTTCTCACCCTCTTCAAGCAGCATGATCGGGATGCCATCCTCGACCGGGTAGCGGTAGCCGTTGCGGCGGTTCACCAGCCACTCCTTGCCCGCGCCGTCGGTCAGCAGCTCGATCGGCCCCTTGTCGGCAGGGTCGGCCAGGATGCTCAGCAGCTCGGGGCTAATGCTGCGCTTCTGCCCAGCGCCGGCGGCGGCCGGGGCCAGATCGAACACGCTGTCCTCGCGATACTGGCGCAGCGCGCGGAACACCAGAACACCGACGCCGATAAGGGCGGCGATACCGACGATCTTGAGCAGGTTCTTCATATGCGTCCTCCTGAATCAGATGGTGCGACTCACCCCAGGGCCAGTAGCGTATCTAGGGTGCTGCGACTATTGTAACCGAATTTTCCCCCGGCGGCGCTCCAGCTTTGGCCCGGCCTGCCATGGCTGCGGCGGCTCATCAGCGCCCAGCCAGACCAGCAGGCTAGCCGCAGGCGCATCCCCCTCGGGGTAGGTGATCTCCAGGAATGGGAAGCGCTGCTCCTGGCGGATCATAGCGGCCACATCGTAGATGATCTCCGTCCACGTGCCGGTGTTGACGTAGGTCTGCCCCGCGCCAAGCGGCACGACGAGGGCCTGGTGGGTGTGCCCGCAGACAAAGATGCGGTCGTCATGGTGGTCGGGCTGGCGGGCGATCCGCAGCATCTGACGGGCGTACTCGTCGTTGAAGGTGCGCATCTCGCGGCGGATCTGGCGCGCGGCCTCGCTCTGCACCTGGTCGATCACCTGATCGGGCGGGGGCAGATCGCCGGCCACCGCGCTCACATGGCGGGCCAGCCTGCGCTGGCGGGCCACGCGCTGGCGGCGCAGGATGGCCACCCACGCCCAGAGCCCGCGGAAGATCGGCGCGCTGAGCGGCCCGCCCGGCCCGCGCCCGGTGATCGGCATCTGGTGCGGGGTTGGCCACGCCACCACCTGGAGAAAGCCCGTCACCCCGCGCAGAAAGAACAGCCGCGAGGACTTGTTACGCAGCCTCGGCAGGGCCAGCAGGTACCAGAAGAAGGCCGAGGTGGGCTTGACATTATCGATCAGCGGCGCGATCTGGAGCGTGTCGTCCTCCAGGTCGTTGATCACTTCCTTGACCAGCTGGGTTCCGCGCACCACCTCGAAGGGCTCGCTGATCCCGTCGAAGTAGACGAAGCGGTTCCAGCCGTCGAACTGGTTGCCATGCACTAGATAGACCCCGCCGCCGTGGTAGCTCACCCCGAAGCGCAGCCGCGGGTCGTCGAACGTCAGGCCGACGGCGGCGGCGAAGCGGGCCTTGGCTGTCGGGTAGTGCAGCTCAAAGTCGTGGTTGCCGATCATAACGGTGAGCTGGCGATCGGGGCCGGCGATAAAGCGGGACAGCGCCGCGAAGACGAGGTGGTGCGCGGCGACGATGACGGCGATGCGCCGCTCGGCGGCCAGATCCGACCACTCATCGTCATCGAGGTCGGGCAGCCGGACCTGGAGGAACTCCAGCGTGTCGCCGGCCAGGATCAGCTCGGTGGGCTGATCTCCGCCCACATAGGTGTCGATAAACGCGGCGAAGGCCAGGTCGTCGTCAAAGTCGTCCAGGCGATCCCCGCCGCCGAGGTGCAGGTCGCTCACAATAATCCGCCGCCAGCGCGGCGCGATCTCGTCGGGGCCGATCGGCGGGGTGCGGTAGAGGGTGGGGGTGAGGGTAACGCGGCGCAGCTGCAGAAATGCCCAGCGCAGGCCAAAGGCGGCGCCGACAAGGCCCAGCGCCGTGCCGGCGGCGATCAGCGCCGCGCGGGTCCACCTCATAGGGCCGCCGCCGCGCGCGCGGCGGCGATAAACGCCCGGATCAGCGCCGCGCTCTTGGTGCCGCCCGCCTCAACCCCGCTGCTCACATCCACGCCCCACGGGCGCACGTGGGCTTTGGCCGCAGCCACATTCGCCGGGTCAAGCCCGCCGGCCAGGATCAGCGGGGCGCGCCGGGCCAGCCCGGCGGCCTGCCGCCAGTCGGCGCGAGCGCCAGTCCCGCCGTAGGCCCCGGGGACGTGGGCGTCAACCAGCAGCCGCACCCCGGCCGCTATCCAGGCGGCCTCGCGATCAGAGCCGTCCATGCGGACCGTCTTAATGATCGGCAGGCCGATGCCCGCAGCAGCGGCGAGCGGCTCGTCGCCGCTGAGCTGCACGAGGTCGAGGCCGACCGACTCTGCTACGGCGTTGATCTCGACGGCCGGCGCGTTGACGAAGAGGCCGACGACCAAGGGGTGCGGGGCGGGGAGCGCGCGCACGGCGGCGGCGATCTCGGCGGCGGCGGCGGCGCTCACTTGGCGGCGGCTGGGCGCAAACACGAACCCGACCAGATCGGCGCCCGCCTCAGCGGCGACGAGCGCGTGCTCGATCATGCGCAGGCCACAAATCTTGATGATCATAGTCGAGGTAGGTAACAGGCAACAGATAACAGGCAACAGAGCGCTCTGTTGCCTGTTATCTGTTGCCTGTTACCTACCTCGACTATGATCATCAAGATTTGTGGCCTGCGCATGATCGAGCACGCGCTCGTCGCCGCTGAGGCGGGCGCCGATCTGGTCGGGTTCGTGTTTGCGCCCAGCCGCCGCCAAGTGAGCGCCGCCGCCGCCGCCGAGATCGCCGCCGCCGTGCGCGCGCTCCCCGCCCCGCACCCCTTGGTCGTCGGCCTCTTCGTCAACGCGCCGGCCGTCGAGATCAACGCCGTAGCAGAGTCGGTCGGCCTCGACCTCGTGCAGCTCAGCGGCGACGAGCCGCTCGCCGCTGCTGCGGGCATCGGCCTGCCGATCATTAAGACGGTCCGCATGGACGGCTCTGATCGCGAGGCCGCCTGGATAGCGGCCGGGGTGCGGCTGCTGGTTGACGCCCACGTCCCCGGGGCCTACGGCGGGACTGGCGCTCGCGCCGACTGGCGGCAGGCCGCCGGGCTGGCCCGGCGCGCCCCGCTGATCCTGGCCGGCGGGCTTGACCCGGCGAATGTGGCTGCGGCCAAAGCCCACGTGCGCCCGTGGGGCGTGGATGTGAGCAGCGGGGTTGAGGCGGGCGGCACCAAGAGCGCGGCGCTGATCCGGGCGTTTATCGCCGCCGCGCGCGCGGCGGCGGCCCTATGAGGTGGACCCGCGCGGCGCTGATCGCCGCCGGCACGGCGCTGGGCCTTGTCGGCGCCGCCTTTGGCCTGCGCTGGGCATTTCTGCAGCTGCGCCGCGTTACCCTCACCCCCACCCTCTACCGCACCCCGCCGATCGGCCCCGACGAGATCGCGCCGCGCTGGCGGCGGATTATTGTGAGCGACCTGCACCTCGGCGGCGGGGATCGCCTGGACGACTTTGACGACGACCTGGCCTTCGCCGCGTTTATCGACACCTATGTGGGCGGAGATCAGCCCACCGAGCTGATCCTGGCCGGCGACACGCTGGAGTTCCTCCAGGTCCGGCTGCCCGACCTCGATGACGATGAGTGGTCGGATCTGGCCGCCGAGCGGCGCATCGCCGTCATCGTCGCCGCGCACCACCTCGTCTTCGCGGCGCTGTCCCGCTTTATCGCCGGCCCCGATCGCCAGCTCACCGTTATGATCGGCAACCACGACTTTGAGCTGCACTACCCGACAGCCAAGGCCCGCTTCGCCGCCGCCGTCGGCCTGACGTTCGACGACCCGCGGCTGCGCTTCGGGGTGAGCTACCACGGCGGCGGGGTCTATCTAGTGCATGGCAACCAGTTCGACGGCTGGAACCGCTTCGTCTACTTCGACGGGATCAGCGAGCCCTTCGAGGTGGTGCGCGGAACCCAGCTGGTCAAGGAAGTGATCAACGACCTGGAGGACGACACGCTCCAGATCGCGCCGCTGATCGATAATGTCAAGCCCACCTCGGCCTTCTTCTGGTACCTGCTGGCCCTGCCGAGGCTGCGTAACAAGTCCTCGCGGCTGTTCTTTCTGCGCGGGGTGACGGGCTTTCTCCAGGTGGTGGCGTGGCCAACCCCGCACCAGATGCCGATCACCGGGCGCGGGCCGGGCGGGCCGCTCAGCGCGCCGATCTTCCGCGGGCTCTGGGCGTGGGTGGCCATCCTGCGCCGCCAGCGCGTGGCCCGCCAGCGCAGGCTGGCCCGCCATGTGAGCGCGGTGGCCGGCGATCTGCCCCCGCCCGATCAGGTGATCGACCAGGTGCAGAGCGAGGCCGCGCGCCAGATCCGCCGCGAGATGCGCACCTTCAACGACGAGTACGCCCGTCAGATGCTGCGGATCGCCCGCCAGCCCGACCACCATGACGACCGCATCTTTGTCTGCGGGCACACCCACCAGGCCCTCGTCGTGCCGCTTGGCGCGGGGCAGACCTACGTCAACACCGGCACGTGGACGGAGATCATCTACGATGTGGCCGCTATGATCCGCCAGGAGCAGCGCTTCCCATTCCTGGAGATCACCTACCCCGAGGGGGATGCGCCTGCGGCTAGCCTGCTGGTCTGGCTGGGCGCTGATGAGCCGCCGCAGCCATGGCAGGCCGGGCCAAAGCTGGAGCGCCGCCGGGGGAAAATTCGGTTACAATAGTCGCAGCACCCTAGATACGCTACTGGCCCTGGGGTGAGTCGCACCATCTGATTCAGGAGGACGCATATGAAGAACCTGCTCAAGATCGTCGGTATCGCCGCCCTTATCGGCGTCGGTGTTCTGGTGTTCCGCGCGCTGCGCCAGTATCGCGAGGACAGCGTGTTCGATCTGGCCCCGGCCGCCGCCGGCGCTGGGCAGAAGCGCAGCATTAGCCCCGAGCTGCTGAGCATCCTGGCCGACCCTGCCGACAAGGGGCCGATCGAGCTGCTGACCGACGGCGCGGGCAAGGAGTGGCTGGTGAACCGCCGCAACGGCTACCGCTACCCGGTCGAGGATGGCATCCCGATCATGCTGCTTGAAGAGGGTGAGAAGAATAAGGACGAGGGCCTGATCCAGAAGTAGGGCAACAGGCAGCGGGGAACAGGCAACAGAAGGGAGGGTCAAGGGATGGTCATCCTCCCTTGAAAACCCTCCCTTCTAGAATGTCGAGAGAGCAAAATATGTCTACCACTGAGACGCCGGCGACGGCCGGTCGCTTCGGCCCCTACGGCGGGCGGTATGTGCCTGAGACGCTGATGCCGGCGGTGGCGGCCCTGGAGGCGGCCTACGCCGAGGCCCAGGCCGACCCGGCCTTCTGGGCCGAGATCGACCAGCTCCAGCGCACTTACGTCGGCCGGCCGACGCCCCTGACCTACGCCCGGCGGCTCAGCGCCCAGCTCGGCGGCGCGCAGATCTACCTCAAGCGCGAGGATCTGGCCCACACCGGCGCGCACAAGATCAACAACGCCCTCGGCCAGGGGCTGCTGGCGCGGCGCATGGGCAAGCGCCGGGTCATCGCCGAGACCGGGGCCGGCCAGCACGGCGTGGCCAGCGCCACCGTCTGCGCCCTGCTCGGCATGGAGTGCGTGGTCTATATGGGCGTGGAGGACATGGCCCGCCAGCGCCCGAACGTCTTCCGCATGCGCCTGCTCGGCGCGGAGGTGCGCGGCGTGGAGAGCGGCTCGCGCACGCTCAAGGACGCGATCAACGAGGCCATGCGCGACTGGGTGACTAACCCGGACAGCTACTACCTGCTCGGGTCGGCCCTCGGCCCGCACCCCTATCCGACCATGGTGCGCGACTTCCAGCGCGTGATCGGCCAGGAGGCCCGCGCCCAGATGCTTGAGCAGGTGGGGCGCCTGCCCGACGTGGTCGTGGCCTGCGTGGGCGGCGGCTCGAACGCGATCGGCATCTTCCACCCCTTCCTGGCCGACGCCGGCGTGGCCCTGCGCGGCGTGGAGGCCGGCGGGCGCGGGCAGAAGCTGGGCGACCACGCCGCGCGCTTCCTCTCGGCGAGCCCCGGCGTGCTCCAGGGCACCTACTCGTACGTGCTCCAGGACGAGAACGGCCAGATATCGCTGACCCACTCGATCTCGGCCGGCCTCGACTACGCCAGCGTCGGCCCCGAGCACGCCTGGCTCCACGACACCGGGCGGGCCGTCTACACCTTCGCCGACGACGAAGAGGCCCTCGACGCCTTCGAGACCCTCTCGCGCAACGAGGGGATCATCCCGGCCCTAGAGAGCGCCCACGCCATCGCCGAGGTGATCAAGCTTGCCCCGACCATGCGCCCCGACCAGATCATCTTGGTGAACCTCTCGGGCCGCGGCGACAAGGACATCTTCACGGCGGCCGAGGCGCTGGGGATGGCGATCTGAGCGATCCTGCGGAGTCCGCGTAAGGGCGCAGCAGCGCCGCGCTGCTGCGCCCCGACAGAGATGCACAAGAACCGCACGCTCTTGCATCCTTTCCTGAGATCCTATAAAATGAAACAGATGTTCCGTATAGTCTCTGTGGGATTGCTATAGCAGGTATTCAGGTGCTACACGATTATTTATAGAAGGCATCACTGAAATTATGGTAAATATAGCAATCCTATCGCGGTCGTGAAGCCGGGGGGCTGAAGCCCCCGGCTCTTGGGTGACGAAGCCGGCCTGCGCCGGCTGCTCCAGGCCGCGCAGGCGGCCTTCGTACCCGTAGCCCGTGGCTTCAGCCACCGGGCAGAGGGCATGGACGCAGCGCGGGCTTCACAATTGGCGTAGGATTGCTATATCGAGATTTCTTGGGTGTTGAGCCACCAAATTACGATCCGGGTCTGAAGCTGTAGCGGAATTCGCCCATGAAAACCTGTGTCATCCTCAACCCGTGGGCCGGGCGCGGCACGGCGGGGCAGCGCCGCCCCGAGCTGGAGGCCGCCCTGCGCGCCGCCGGGGTGGATTTCGACCTGGTGGAGACCCACGCCCGCGGCGGGGCCACCGAGCTGACCTACCAGGCCATGGACCGCGGCTACGGCTGCGTGGCGGCGGTGGGCGGCGACGGCACGATCAACGAGGTGGTCAACGGGCTGCTGGGCGGTCGCGAGCGCCTCGGCCGCGAGGCGGCCCTGGGGATCGTGCCCCTCGGCACCGGCAGCGACTTTGTGAAGGTGCTTGACGGCGTCGAGCCGAACGACCTGGCCGGGGCCGCGCGACGTATGGCCGCCGGGCGCACCCGCCCCGTCGATGTCGGCCTGATCAGCGTCGAGTCGCCGGCCGGCGAGGAGCGCCGCCACTTCATCAACGGCCTCGGCATGGGCCTCGACGCCCAGGTGGCCGTGGAGAGCCTGAAGCTCACCGGCCTGAAGGGCTTTGCGGTCTACCTCATGGCGATCATCCGCGCCCTGGCCACGTACAAGGCCAACGTGATGAGCGTGCGCTTCGACGACTACGAGGTGCGCCGCCGCCTGCTCTTCGCCAGCGTGGCGGTTGGGCGCAGCCAGGGCGGCGGCTTCCTGATGACCCCCGAGGCCCTGATCGACGACGGCCTGCTCGACCTCTGCATCGTCGAGAAGCTGCGCCTCGACCAGATTATCCGCTACCTGCCCAAGCTGATGGAGGGCTCCCACACCAAGCTCCGCGAGGTGACGATGGGCCGCGCCCGGCATATCGAGGTTCTGTGCCAGAATGGCATCCCGGTGGCCACCGACGGCGAGGTGGTGGCCACCGCCGCGACCCGCGTGCGCGTGGACGTGGTGCCTGGCGCGGTGCAGCTGGTTGTCTAAGACAAGGTTACAGGGAACAGGGAACAGGGAACAGAAATACTACATCCTGATGCAGTGCAATTGCCTGAACGGTAACGTACGCTGAAACCTTATCTAAGCCCTGCAGCGGCTTGGGGCCGCAGTGTTGAATGTTCCTGAGGTGTAATTTCGTATGACTAAACGGACCTGGTGGCGACGACCACTCGCGCGGGCGCGACGCTCGCCCGCCAATCGGCGCGGCGGGTGTCTCATCCCCAGCCTCGTCGCCATTGTGCTGATGCTGATCGGGGCGACTGTCCTTGGGTTGCGCCCGGATCTGGCGGCCCAGGGGGCCGATGTGCTGCGTGGCGTCATCGGCGATGCGCCGGTGGCCTGGCTTGAGGATACCGTGTTCACCGTCAAGGACATGGCGCAGCACGAGGCGTACAGGCTCGGCCTGATCCGCACGTCTGCGCCGTGGGCTGCTGGTGCCCCTACCTCTGCTCTGCCGCCCGCTGCGACCGCCGCCCGCGCGGCCACGCCCGCCGCGACGCCTGGGCCTGCCCGGACCAGCCCGGCGGCGACGGCCCAGGCTGCGCCCACGGCGCAGCCCACGGCCAGCCCAGAGTGGCAGCCAGC
This sequence comes from Chloroflexales bacterium, assembly GCA_037140315.1. Taxonomy (GTDB): domain Bacteria; phylum Chloroflexota; class Chloroflexia; order Chloroflexales; family Chloroflexaceae; genus Oscillochloris. The sequence goes on along the minus strand of JBAXES010000045.1, from coordinate 1,135 downwards.
ACCGCTGACGGGTGTGGGCACGATGGACGGTGCCGGCCAGTGGTCGGCCTACCTGACCGACTCGGCCGGGCACGTGGTTGCCTACCGAACCTTCGTGCAGCCCGATCCAGATCGCCCGTACGTCTACACCGCCGTCGTCGCGATCAACCTTCGCGCCGCGCAGCTTCACTTTGTGCTTGGCACCGACGAGCCGATCTCGAAGGCGAAGATCACGCGGAAGGGCGTGATCCCCGCGGCCGATCTGCAGAGCGGCGCGCTGCTGGCCGCCTTCAATGGCGGCTTTAAGGCCCGCCACGGGCATTTTGGCGCGATGATCGATGGCGTGACGGTGCTGCCGCCGCGCGATGGCTTCGGCACCATCGCGCTGTATCAGGATGGGCAGATCCGGATCGGGGCCTGGGGGGCGGACATCCAGCAGTCGCCGGGGATGGTGGCCTGGCGGCAGAACGGCCCGCTGATCATCGATCACGGGTCGGTCAACCCGCACACCGCCGATCAGACCTCGCAGGATTGGGGGATCATCCTGAAGGGCGTCACTGCCGTCGAGCGCTCAGGGGTCGGCATTAGCGCCGATAGATCGGTGCTGTACTATGTGGCCGGCGACACGCTGACGCTCCCCCGCCTCGTCACCACCTTCACGATGCTTCCCGTCGAGTATGCGCTCCAGCTGGATATCAATTCGATCTACGTGCGCTTCGATGCGTTTCAGCAGACCCCCTCCGGGCTCAGGGCGACCCCGCTGCTCGATGCGATGAAGGGCGAGTCGCAGCGCTACCTGCGCCCCTGGAGCCGCGATTTCTTCTACCTGACCGCCGGCGGCGGCACTGCCGACAGCGCGCCGTAGGGCGCGGGTGACTTGCCTTCAGCGCCGACCTCTGCTATACTACGCAAACAAATGTGTTTATTTGAGGAGCTATCAGATATGTCGATGCGGCTGCTCTATCTTGATCCGGCCCAGCTTGAGACTGACCCGGACGGGGTGCGCGAAGACCCGGGGGATGTGGACGGCCTAGCGGCGACGATCGCCGAGCGCGGGCTGCTCCAGCCCCTCGGCGTGGTGGACTCGGGCGGCGGGCGCTACCTGCCGCCGCTCGGCGACGCGAACTGGGTGGTGCCGGTATCGGCGTGCTCGATC
>JBAXES010000044.1:0-14075 GCA_037140315.1 Chloroflexales bacterium | reverse complement strand
GGGTGACATGGGGCGGGATATCTAAGGTGACAGGGCGACTTTTGCGGTATTGCCATGAAACACTAGAACAAGGTTTGAATCTTCATCCCCTGTCAGCGGTAGGTGTACGCGAAACGGTGGTCGGCCGCCGGACTTGAAAAACGACGCGGATTGGGGCACACTCTTCGGTACTTGACGCCGAAGGAGGTGTGCCATCGATCCGCTGACGACATTCTGCCCGAACATGGACTGCCCGGCAAGAGGGCAGGTCGGCGAAGGGAACATCCGCATTCATAGTCGGCAGCGGCAGCGCTATCGCTGTCAGGTGTGTGGCAAGACCTTCAGCGCCCGGGTCGGGACACCCTTCTACCGCCGCCGGACGGATGAAACGATGATCACCTGGGTGGTCAGTCTGGTGGGAAACGGGTGTCCGATTCCGGCGATCGAAGCCACGTTCGGCTTCCAAGCCCAGACGGTACGGGAGTGGATGGACGCGGCGGGGGCGCATAGTGAAGCTGTCCATCACGCCGAGGTCGTCCACGAACGCGATCTGGGCCTCCGCCGGGTTGTTGTCCGAGCTGGAGATATCGGCCTGGACGTAGAACGAGTAGACGAGCGCACTAAGAAGTCGGGGGCGGATATGGACGGGTGCAGACATGCGCACGAAGGTTGTGGGTACACCCCCGGCTTTTTAGTGCGCTCCCCATACGCGGCACCCGAGCTTGACAGGGCTACGATGGCATGGTATATAAATATATGAATATATAAATTCTTTGGACAGCGGAGCACACCGAGGCTCCAGGCCGAAGCTCTTTGACAAGCACGGGGGATCTGTCTTCTGGGGTGAACGCCGCGTCAGCGGCCAGGGCGTGCTTTCGGCCCGAACCCGTCAGCGAACCCCGTAGGCCCCCTGAAAGGCTCACCCCACGCAGGGGATGAGCTTTTTGTATTTTTACGCGCCTCGTGCTGACTCCACACGCACAGGCACCATCGGCTGGTGTAGGGGCATATCGCTGATCCGCCATGCGCGGGCAGCGCCTGAGGTTCTATGCCAACCCTCTTCCAGAAGATCTTTAAGACCGGGATCGTGACCGAGCCGCTCGCGGCGGACGGCGACGAGCTGCGGATCATCGCCCGGGCGATTAACGTTCGTGCCCAGCAGCTCTTTGGCCGGGCAGTGGCCATCCGCGAGGTCGACGCGGGCTCCTGCAACGGCTGCGAGATCGAGATCACCGGCCTGAGCAGCCCGGTGTATGACTCGGAGCGCTTCGGCATCCATTTTGTGGCCTCGCCGCGCCACGCCGATCTCCTGCTGGTGACCGGCCCGGTGACCCGCAACATGGAGGTGCCGCTGCGTAAGACCTATGATGCCACCCCCGACCCCAAGCTGGTGGTGGCCATCGGCGACTGCGCCCGCACCTGCGGGGTGTTCGCGGGCAGCTACGCCGTGGTGGGCAGTGTGGATCAGATCATCCCCGTCGATGTGTTTGTGCTCGGCTGCCCCCCGGATCCGACAGCCATCCTCAGGGGCATCCTTGCGGCGCTGGGCCGGTGATGCGTGATGCGTAACGCGTGATGCGTGCGGCCCGGTCACGCATCACGCGTCACGCGAAAGTAGATGATGCACATGGCGACACCAACCCTCATCGTATTGATGATTACCGGCTATGCCCTGGGCATACTCGCCGCGCTGCTCGGCGGGCAGTCTGCCGGCGGGCGCTGGCTGTCGGCGGCGGGGGCCGCCTTCGGTGCCGGGTCGGGGTGCGCCCTGGGCGTGGCCGCCCTGGCCTCGGGTGCCCCCTATGCCGTACGGCTGCCGCAGATCCTGCCGATCACCGGGGTCGCGCTGCGGCTCGATGGGCTGGGCGCATTCTTCCTGGTGGTGATCGGGCTGGTCGGCGTGGCGAGCGCGATCTACGGCGCGGGCTATACGGCAGCCTATACCCGGCGCTACTCGCTGCCGCTGATCGGCGCGATGTTCAACCTGCTGCTGCTGGCCCTGAGCCTGCAGGTGCTGGCCGACAATGCGCTCACCTTCCTGATCGCATGGGAGGCTATGTCGCTCTCCGCCTACTGGCTGGTGCTGACTGAGCACGACCAGCCGGGGACGGTGCGCGCCGGGGTCTGGTACATCGCCATGACCCACGCCGGGTTTGTGGCGCTGATCGCCATGTTCCTGCTGCTGGCCGGCGGCGATCTGAGCGCCTCGTTCGCGGCGATGCGCACGGGCTCGGCCACACTCGCGGCCCCGGTGCGCGACGCGGCCTTTCTGCTGGCGCTGTTCGGGTTTGGCGCGAAGGCGGGGATCATTCCGCTGCACATCTGGCTGCCCATGGCCCACCCGGTGGCGCCCAGCCACGTCTCGGCGCTGATGTCGGGTGTGGTGATCAAGATGGGCGTCTACGGCCTGCTGCGGGTCGCGCTCGACCTGCTGGGCGGCGGGCCGGTCTGGTGGGGCGGCGTGGTGCTGGGCATCGGCGCGATCTCGGCGCTGCTGGGGGTGCTCTACGCCCTGATGGAGCACGACCTCAAGCAGCTCCTGGCCTACCACTCGGTCGAGAACATCGGGATCATCCTGATCGGCATCGGCGCGGGGATGATCTTCCAGAGCTACGGGCTGCTGCCGCTGGCCATGCTCGGGTTTATTGGCGGCCTGTACCACACAATTAACCACGCCAGCTTCAAGGCGCTGCTGTTCCTCGGCGCAGGCGCGGTGCTCCACGCCACCCACACGCGCAACATGGAGGAGCTGGGCGGGCTGATCACGCGCATGCCCTGGACGGCGCTCTTCTTCCTGGTCGGCTCGGCGGCGATCGCGGCTCTGCCGCCGCTGAACGGGTTTGTCTCCGAGTGGCTGGTGTTTCAGGCTCTGCTGGGCGGCTTCGCCATCCCCACGCCCGAGATCGCGGCGCTGATGCCGATCGCCGTGGGCATGCTGGCGCTGACCAGCGGCCTGGCGGCGGCCTGCTTCGTCAAGGCGTTCGGGATCACCTTCCTGGCCATCCCGCGCTCGCCCGAGGCCGAGCACGCCCGTGAGGCGCCGCGCATGATGCTGCTGGGCATGGGGGTCTTAGCCCTGGCCTGTGTCGGCCTCGGCCTGGCGCCCTTCGCCGTCGTCCCGCTGCTCAGCCGGGCGCTGGCCGGACTCGGCGGCCTGCCTGCGACCCCGCCGGCCCTCACGTTCGGCCTGACCCTGCTCACGCCGTCGGGCGCGAGCAGCATGGCGCCGCCGCTGATCGGCCTCGGCCTGCTGCTGGCCCTCGCACTCACCCCGCTGGCGCTGCGGCTCGCCCGGGCCAACCGCCGGCTGCGCGTGAGCGACTCGTGGGGCTGCGGGCGGGTTGGCCAGACCCCGCGCATGGAGTACACCGCCACCGCCTTCGCCGAGCCGCTGCGCCGGGTCTTCGCCGAGCTGTACCGCCCGACCAAAGAGCTGACCGTCGATGTACACCCGGACTCGCAGTACTTCGTGCAGTCGATCGAATACCGCAGTGCGATCACCCCCTGGTTCGAGCAGGCGCTGTACACGCCGCTCCTGCGGCTGATCCGCTTTGTCGCGCAGCAGCTCCGGCGGCTCCAGTCGGGCTCGCTGCACATGTACCTGACCTACGTCGCCGTGGCGCTCGGGATTCTGCTAATCATCGCTAGGTGGTTCTAAGCACGGAGAGGGTGTGGGAGAGCTTCGCTCTCCCACAAAAAACTGGTTCTGCTGCGGCGCGGCGTAGCCGCGCCGCAGCAGAACCAGTGCGCAGCATGTACCTGCTGGGTACAAAATAACGCGGGTTTTAGGGCGGCAGCCCTAAAGTGAGGGGACTTATGACCGCATACATTCTCGCCCTCGGCCAGATCCTGCTGGCGCTGGCGCTGGCCCCGGGGCTGGTGGGGTTCGTACGCTGGCTCAAGGCCCGCATGCAGAGCCGGCGCGGCGCGCCGCCCTGGCAGCCCTACCGCGAGCTGCGTAAGCTGTTCGGCAAAGAGGTGGTGATGTCGCGCAACGCCTCGTGGCTGTTTCGCTTCACGCCCTACCTCGTCTTCAGCAGCACGCTGGTGGTGGCCCTGCTCGTCCCGCTGGTGGTAGCGCCGACGCCCTTCGACACGCTGGGCGACCTGCTGGTGGTGGTGTACGTGCTCCTGCTGGGCACCTTCTTTCTAGCCCTGGCCGGCCTCGACCCAGGGACGGCCTTTGGCGGCATGGGCTCCAGCCGCGAGATGACGGTGGCGGCGATCGCCGAGCCGACGATCGCCCTGGCCATCTTCGGCCTGGCCCTGGGCGCCGGCTCGACCAACCTGGGCCGGATCGTGCTCCAGACGCTGACCGACCCGGCGACGGCCATCCGCCCCGGCCACTTGCTGGCCTTCGCGGCCCTGTTTATCGTCACCCTGGCCGAGACCGGGCGGCTGCCGGTGGATAACCCATCGACCCACCTGGAGCTGACGATGATCCACGAGGCGATGATCCTGGAGTACTCCGGTCGCTACCTGGCGCTGATCGAGTGGGCCGCCGGGCTGAAGCTGCTGATCTTCTTCGCGCTGCTGGCAAACCTGTTTGTGCCCTGGGGTATGGCTGTGGAGCTGACCCCGCTGGCTTTGCTCGTTGCGGTCGTCACGCTGCTGCTTAAGCTGGCAATCCTCGCGGTCGCCGTCGCCGTGCTCGAAACCCGCATCGCCAAGCTGCGCCTCTTTCGCGTGCCCGAGCTGCTGGGCCTGTCGTTTGTGCTGGCGCTGCTGGCGGTCACATCGTCGTTCTTGCTGAGGTGATACGCATGACCAACCCGCTGTTTGCACAACTGGCGACCCTCGGATCCAGCCTGGTGCTCCTGCTCGGGGTCATCCTGCTGTGGCGGCGCAGCCTGCACGCCTACGTGGTCGCGTTCCGCTGGCAGTCGGCGGTGCTCGCGGGCCTATTTGTGCTCGTCGGCTTCTTTGGGTCCGACCCCGAGCTGTACGGGGTCGCTGCGGTCTTCATCGTGCTCAAGGTGATCATGCTCCCGCGCTATCTGAGCAGGCTCGAACAGCAGGTCAGCGCAGCGCGCGAGACCCGCCCCTATGTGAACACCGCCACCTCGCTGATTGTCGCCGGGCTGCTGGTGCTGCTGGCCTACGCCGTGACCCGCCCGCTGGTGCTGGCCAGCACGCTGCCAACTCGCGGCGGGCTGCCGCTGGCGATGGGGCTGGTCTTCATCGGCCTCTTCGTCACCATCTCGCGCAAGAGCGCGCTGACCCAGGTGGTCGGCTTTCTGGTGATGGAGAACGGCATCGCGCTGCTGGCTGTGCTGGGCACCTTCGGCATCCCGCTGATTGTCGAGCTTGGCGTGTTCCTCGATGTGCTGATGGGCTTCCTGGTCATGCAGGTGTTTATCTATCACATCCACGGCACCTTCGAGTCGATCGATGTGCAACAGCTGAACCAGCTGAAGGATTGAGCGACCATGACCTTTCTGGTGCTGCTCCTGCCGCCGCTGATCGCCGCCATGCTGGCGGCGGCGGTTCGGCCCTACCGCCCGGCGGTGGGCTGGCTCAACGCGCTGCTCTCGCTGGTCTCGCTCGGCGCGGCCCTGCGCTTTGCCGCCCTGGCGGTCGCCGGCGGCAAAGCGCAGGGCCGCGCCGAGCGAGACCAGCGAGCTGTTCCGGGCCGACAGCCTGGCGGCGCTGCTGATGGTCTGTGTCAGCGGCGTGGCCGCGCTCACGCTCTTCCTCAGCCCCGGCCTCGGCGGTGAGACGCCCTACAATGCGGCGCAGCTGCGGCAGTACCACACCTTCATCAACCTATTCATCGCCGCGATGCTGCTGGCGGTGGCGGCCAACAATGTCGGCATCATGTGGATCGCGATCGAGGCGACCACGATCTTCTCGGCGATCATTATCCCGCTCACCCTCACCAAAACTTCGGTGGAGGCGTCGTGGAAGTACATCCTGATCGGCTCGGTCGGGATCGCCCTGGCCTTTGTCGGCACCGTGCTGGGCTACTTCGACTTCGTGACCCGCGCCGGGCCCGTGGAGAACGCGCTGAACTGGCCGGTGCTGCTGGCCACCGCGCCGACGCTCCACCCTGCGGTGATGCGCCTGGCCTTTATCTTCATCCTGGTCGGCTATGGCACCAAGGCGGGCATCGCGCCGATGCACACCTGGAAGCCGGACGCCTACGGCGAGGCGCCCGCCCCGCTAGGCGCGCTGATGTCCTCGGCGCTGTTCGCGGTGGCGGTCTACGCGATCATGCGCTGGAAGGTGGTGGTCGACGCCAGCGTTGACGGCGGCTACACCGACACGCTGCTCATGGCGCTGGGCATGCTCTCGCTGCTGATCGGCAGCTTCAGCATGGTGCTGTCGCGCTACTACAAGCGCATGCTGGCCTACTCCAGCATCGAGCACACCGGGCTGATCTGCATCGGCCTGGCCCTGGGGCCACTCGGGGTCTTCGCGGCGCTGCTGCACCTAGTCAACCACACCATCGCTAAAGCGCTGATGTTCTTTTTGGTGGGAGCGATCGAGCAGCGCTACGGCTCGACGCTGATCGCCGATGTGCGCGGGCTGCTGAAGGTGATGCCATGGACGGGCAGGCTGTTCGCGGTCGGCATGCTCGCGATGATCGGCCTACCACCCTTCGGGCTGTTTATCAGCGAGTTCGCGCTGTTCCGCGCCGGCTTTGTCGGCAAGCACCCCTGGCTGATGGGCGCAACCCTGGCGCTGCTTGCGGTCGCCTTCATCGCCTTGATCAACCACCTGAACGCCATGCTCTATGGCCCGCCGCCGGAGGGGGTGGCCCTGGGCGAAGGGAGCGGCTGGCGCAGCGCGCCGCTGCTGCTGAGCATCGCCCTACTCGTCATGCTCGGCCTGACGTTGCCCGCGCCGCTGGCCACGCTGCTGGCGCAGATCGTGGCGATCATCTCGCGAACCTAGCGCAGGGGTTTGGGGGCCGTGAGCCCCCGATCATGTTCATATATTTGGTTGAATGTGCCAGCTTCGCTGGCACATTCAACCAAATATATGAAGGGTTTTAGGGCGGCAGCCCTAAACGTAGGGGAGTAACATGAACTTTGATAGCCTGCTGTCCGCCCTGGCGCAGCACCCCAGCCTAGAGGCGTTCTACGGCAGCGTCGAGCGCCCGAACGAGCTGCACCTCCCGCTGGCGCGCGGCACCGCGCCGGCCCTGGCGGCCTTCCTGCGCGCCGAGTGTGGGGCCGAGCTGATCCTCATGGTCGCCACGGATCGCCGCAGCGACACGGGCAGATTCGCGATCAGCTACCTTTTCGCCAATGACCGCGCGAGCTGGTTCGTCCACGCGACGGAGGAGCTGCCGCCCGACGACCTGACCATCCCGTCGATGGCGACCTTCTACTACCCGGCCTCGCGCTTCGAGCGCGAGATCGAGGATCTGTTTGGGATCAGGGCGGTCGGCCAGCCCGACCGCCGACCGCTGGTGCGCCACGCCTTCTGGCCGGAGGGCTACTACCCGCTGCGCAAAGACGCCGTGCCGCCGGAGCACTTCGTTGACGATGGCACGCCCTTCCCCTTTCTCCCGGTCGGTGGCGAGGGCGTCTACGAGATCCCGGTCGGCCCGGTGCACGCGGGGGTGATCGAGCCGGGGCACTTCCGCTTTAGCGTGGTCGGCGAGACGGTGATCGACCTGAAGATCCGGCTCTACTTCACGCACAAGGGCACGGAGAAGCTCTTCGAGGGCCGCGCCCCGGCGGCGGGGCTGGAGCTGGCCGAGCGCATCTCCGGCGACACTACGGTCGGCCACGCCCTGGCCTACTGCCAGGCCATCGAGTCGCTGGCCGGGGCCGAGGTGCCCGCGCCCGCGCGCTATCTGCGGGTCGTGCTGCTGGAGATGGAGCGGCTCTATAACCACATCGGCGACTTCGGTGCGATCGCCAACGACACCGGCTTCGCGGTGGCCCACGCGCACTGCTTCCGCATCCGCGAGCGGCTGCTGCGGCTGAACCAGCGGCTGACCGGCAACCGCCTGCTGCGCGGGGGTATCGTGCTCGGCGGCGTTGGCCAGGCACTCCCGGCAGACCTCGACCTGGCCGGAGATCTCGCCCAGATCCTGGCCGACTTTAACGAGATCGTCGCGATCAGCCTGGGCAACACCATGCTGATGGACCGCCTGCAGGGCACCGGCCTCGTGACGCATCAGATCGCGGTCGACCACGGGGTGCTCGGCTATGTCGCACGGGCCTCGGGGATTGACGTGGATGTGCGGCGCGACCATCCCTTCGCGGCCTATGGCGCGCTGAAGTTGCAGGTCCCGCACTCCGACTCGGGGGATGTCTACGCCCGCACGATGGTGCGGGTCGCCGAGGTGCGCGAGTCGGTGGCGCTGATCACTCAGGCTATCCCCCACTGCATGAGCGGCCCGCTCACGGAGCCCCTCGGCGCGCTGCCCGCGTACACGCCGGCCTTTAGCATCGTCGAGGGCTGGCGCGGCGCGATCATCCACTGGGTGATGGCCGACCCGACCGGCGCGCTCTACCGGGTGAAGGTGAAAGACCCGTCGTTTGTGAACTGGCCGGCGCTCTCGTTCGCCATCCTCGACAATATTGTGCCGGACTTCCCCCTGTGCAACAAGTCGTTCAACCAATCCTACTCCGGCAACGATCTGTAGTTGTGGATGATTTTTTCGGGAAGGGGCGAGCCCTCCCCGAGCCCCTCCCGCAGATATCCGCCCAATCCCAGAAGGAGCCACCAGCTATGTCCGAGGGACTACGAAGCGTGAGCATTGTCGGAATTGGCCAGATCCCGGTGCAGAAAGTAAACAGCGCATCGCTGCGCGAGATGGGAGTGCAGGCGCTGCATCTGGCCATGGAGAGCGCCCGGGTAGAGAAGATCAATGCGCTGTTTGTCGGCAATATGCTCGCCGACGACCTCCAGGGGCAGAAGCACCTGGCCACCCTGATCGCCAGCGCCGCCGGCATGCGCGGTATCGAGGCGCTCCAGGTCGAGGCGGCCACCGCGACGGGCGCGGCGGCGCTGCGCATGGCCTACTTCGCGGTGGCCAGCGGCGAGGCCCGGCTGGCGGTCGCCCTCGGCGTCGAGAAGATGAGCGGCGGCGGCGCCACCCAGGCATTGGCCAAGGCCCTGGACGCGGAGACCGAGGCCCCCACCGGCGCGACGTTGCTCGGAATGAATGCGCAGCTGATGCAGCGCTATATGGACACCTACCACGTCCCCGTCGATGCCTTCAACGGCTTTTCGCTCAACGCGCACGCCAACGCCCGCACCAACCCGTTCGCGCTATTCAAGGATCAGAACGTGACGAACGAGCTGATCAGCCGCTCGCGGGTGGTCGACTCACCGCTGCGCCTGTTCGACGCATCGCCGATCTGTGATGGGGCCGCCGCAGTGGTGCTCACGCGCAGCAGCGAGGCCCGCGCCTACACCGATCAGCCCATCCGCATTCTCAGCTCCAGCGTGGCGACAGACTGGTTTCGCGTCGCGGACCGGGCCGAACCCCTGCACCTGTACGCCGCCGCCCGCTCGGCTCAGGACGCCTTTCGCAAGGCGAACATCCACCGTAACGACATCAGCCTGTTCGAGGTTCACGACGCCTTCAGTATCATGGCCTGCCTGGCCCTGGAGGCGGTGGGGTTCGCCGAGCCGGGGCAGGGCTGGCGCCTGGCCGCAGAGGGAGGGATCGCCCGTGACGGGTCGCTGCCGCTCTCCACGCTCGGCGGGCTCAAGGCTCGCGGGCATCCGGTGGGCGCTACGGCGCTCTACCAGACCTGTGAGATCGTGCAACAGCTGATGGGGCGGGCCGGCCCGAACCAGGTGTCAAATGCCAAGCTGGCCATGTTGCTCAGCCTCGGCGGGGCGGCCAGCACCGGCCTGACCCACCTGTTCGGGATCTGAGACGTAGGGTAGGCAGCTCGTCTCAGCTTGACAGCTCATCCCGTGCTGCTACACTTTGGGATGCGAATATGCAAATAGGCAGATACTTCTATCCTGGCCTGTTGGGAGGCATCGATGCCACAGCCCATCCATCGCTTTAAGGCGGAGTTCTTCAAGGCCCTCGGGCACCCAACCCGCATGGTCATCCTTGAGCAGCTGCGCGGCGGCGAGCGCAGCGTCCAGGAACTCCAGATAGCGCTGGAGATGGATCAGTCGAGCGTGTCCCAGCAGCTCTCTGTCCTGCGCAACAAGAACCTCGTCGACTCACGCAAAGAGGGGACAACCGTCTACTACCGGGTTCGCGACGCGATGATCTTTCAGCTGCTCGATGTCGCCCGCGAGATCTTCAATAACCACCTGATCGACACCCAAGCCATGCTCGCGCAGCTTGGTGAAGAGCTGAGCGAGCCGCTGGCACGGAAATAGGCCCAGCTGGCCCCCGCCGCCCGAGGTCGCCTGTCAGGCAGCCTGTACCCCAGAGGCGCTTTCTGACAACTGGTATGGCGGGTTAGGGGCTTCTGCCTGGCAGGTGGTCACGCAGGTGCTCCTCGCGGCCGATGCGCCAGGTCGCCAGCAGGGCCACCCCGAACGCCCCCACGCACACGCCGACCACGCCGCCCCACCCGGCGTGCTGCCACGCGACCCCCGGCAGCACGCCGCCCAGGGTGCCGCCGAGATAGTAGCTCACCAGGTAGAGCGCGCCCGCGCCGCCCTTGGCCTGACGCGCCAGGCTGTTCACCAGGGCCGGGGCGACCCCCTGCGCGGTAAACATCCCGGTGCAGAGCACAAACAGGCCCACGACCACCAGCGGTGTCCACGGGATCAGGGTCAGGCCGACTCCGAACGTGGCCACCAGCAGCCCTAGCGCAATCAGCGCCCGCCGGCTGCGCCGGGCCGACAGGTGACCGGCCAGGGGCGAGACGATCACTCCGGCCAGATAGCTCACGTAGGCGAAGGCCACCAGCGCGGGCGAGAGTCGGAAGGGTGGCCCGATCAGGTAGTAGGGCAGGTAGGTGAACACGCCGACGAAGCCGAAGAAGAGCGCCCCGCCGATCAGGAAGGCCAGCCGCAGGCGCCGGTCGCCCAAGTGGGCCAGCATCGCCCGGTAGGCCTGGCCCCAGCCGCCGCGGTCGCCCACGGGGTCGCGTGGGAGCGCCAGGGCCAGCAGGGCGGCGCTGAGCAGCGTGAGTGCGGCAAAGACGAGGAAGACGGTCCGCCAGCCGACCAGGTCGGTGATCACCCCGCTGGCGATCCGGCCCAGCAGCCCGCCGGCCACATTGGCCGCGATCCAGCCGCCCACTGCGCGGCCGAAGCCCGCTGGCCCCACCAGGTCGCCGATGTAGGCCACGGCCACTGCAGTGAGGCCGGGGATGCACAGCCCCTGGAGGGCCCGGCAGAGCAGCAGGGCGGCGAAGGAGGGGGCCAGGGCGCAGAGGAGGGTTGGCAGCGCCAGCACGGCGCAGCTGGCCACCATCACCGGCTTGCGGCCGAGGCGGTCGCTGAGCGGGCCGTAGGCTGCCGAGGTCAGGGCGATCAGCAGCACTACGGCCGAGACGCTGAGGCCCGCCGTCGGCGGCGGCACGCCGAACTCCGCCGAGAGCAACGGCAGGATCGGCTGGGTCAGGTACATGTCGGAGAAGACCACGGTGGCCGCGACGTAGAGCGCGGCGAACGGCAGGGGGAAGGCGGGCGAGGTCGCCCGAGGTAGGTGTTCCATGCGGCCATTATAGGACGGCAGCGCATGGATCGATTGGGATGCCCCTACGGTTGCGCGATCAATGGGAGAATTAGGTGTGCCCGTTGCTGGGAGGTGGGCGGCGCTACCCCTCGAGCGCCGCCCGCGCCCGAGTCTCACTCAGATCGGCGTAGCCCTGGGTCGAGCGGATGTCGCGGTGGCCGAGCACGCGCTGGACGATCTCCAATGCCTTGCCCTCCTCGATCAGCTCGGTGCCCCGCGTGTGGCGCAGCTGGTGCAGGGTGTAGCGCAGCCCGGCCTTGGCACTGCGCTGCGCCCACTGGTACTGCGCGGCGGCGTAGGATACCCGCGTCCGTCGGTTCGAGGAGAACAGCGGCGTGGTCCTCGGCAGCCCGGTCAAGTCGCGCAGGTGGGCGCGCAGCCCGCGCAGGCTCATGGGCGTGCTGTTTGGCCCCAGCGTGACGACCCGCTCGGTCTTGTTCTTGGCCTCGCGCACGCGCAGCCCCTCGCGGCCCGGCTCCAACGTCACGTCGCCCAGGTTCAGGCCCAGGGCCTCGCCGATGCGCATGCCGGTCTCGCGCAGCAGGGTGAAGATCAGGCGGTAGGGCTGGGGGGCGGCGGCGATCACCTTGGCTACATCCGTGCGCGGGTCGCCGCCGGGCACGGGGCGCGGCAGGCGCCGCTCCAGAGAGATCGGCTCCGCCAGGTCGCAGGGGTTGCTGCGACCGTATGCCTCGCGCATGGCCCACTGGAAGAGCCGACTCAGCGCGGCCGACCGCCGGCGGGCGGTGTTCGGCGCGATGGCCGGGTCGGCGAGGAAGGCCTCGATCACCTGCGGAGTGATCTGGTCGAGGGGCAGATCGAAGTGCGCCGCTGCGATCACCAGGTCGGCGCGGTAGGCCCGCAGGGTATTCGGGCGCAGACGGCGGCGACGGATGCGCATCCCGTGGTATTGCCTTTCAACCGGACTTACTCGAAAACGTTTAATGCGCTACAGGGCGTGAATGTTGGGATTGGGCCTACTTCCGGCAGCTCCGCCGTAGCGCGGATGCGCTGAGGCGCACGGTGGCGCGCCGCGAAGGCGATGATCTGCCTCCATCGACTGGCTGAAGACACAATGGAAAAGGGCCGACGACATTGTCGTCGGCCCTTTTCCATTGAACTTACTCCTGGCCGCCGCCCAGAATGCGGTAGACCTCGCGGCGCGCCCCGTCGAGCAGCTGCGTCACGGCGCGCACTTGGTCAGGCGTGCCGTGGCGTGCCGCCTGCATCACAACCGCAACGAGGCCCATCGAGCTGCGGCGCAGGGCGTCGAGCCCCTCGCCGCCCTCGCTATGGCGGAAGCCGTGGTGCCCCTCGCCCTCGCCCTGCCGCTCGATCAGCAGCTGGCGACCACTCTCGGTGATCGTGTAGACCCGCTTGCCCTGTACCTGCTCGCTGGTCAGGTGGCCCTCGTCCTCAAGCAGCTGGAGGGTCGGGTAGACCGAGCCGGGGCTGGGGCGGTAGAAGCCGGCGTAGCGGCTCTCCAGCTCCTTGATCAGCTCGTAGCCGTGGTGCGGCTGCTCGGCCAGCAGCTCCAGCAGGGCGAACTTGATGTCGCCGCGGCGGTGCCGACGGCGCGGGCCGCCCGCGCCGTCGAAGGGGTCGTCGCCGAACGGACCGTCGCCGAACGCCCCGCCGAACGGACCGCCGCCGAACAGACCGCGCCCGGGCCTAGCCATCCAGAAGGCCCGCCGGCCCCAGGCCCAGGGCGGGCCGTGGTGGCCCCGGCGGCCCTCGCCTTCGCCGTGATCGTGACAGTGTCGGTTATGCATAGTTGTCTCTCCTTCTATCGATATATCGCTATCGCGACAAGAAGAATATAGCACGATAACGATATATCGTCAATAGGTTGTTTTGCAAGGGTTGCCTATCCGAATAGCTGCTTGAATGTGTCATCGTGACTTAAAGCATAACGACGCGGCAAGGTTATGCTTCACGTTTGGCCCGGTAAGGTTATGCTTTTATCCGCAATCGGTATCGCCGTCATAGGCAGTGATGACCGCGTAGCCGACCTGCTCCAGGTAGCCGCGCAGCACACCAACCATCGAGCGGTCATCGTCAACCACGAGGATTCGCTGGGTCATCGATGCCTCCCATAGATCACACCACCAGTTGTCAGTTCTCCGTGCTCAAGAGCCTACCACACGATTCTGAAGCCGTTCTCAAGAAACCCAAGCAGATCTTCAGGATCTCCGCAGGCCATCTGCGGATTCTCTTGAGATTTGCGCGCTACCCTGGCTCCTGTTCGGTCTGTTCTGCCAAAGGAGCACATTGGTATGCTGTCCACGACAAAGATCGCCTGGCCGACCCGCGCCGGTCTCGCCCTGCTGTCCGCCCTGATGATCGGTGCCCTCGTCGGCTGTGGGGCCGCGCCGGCGGCCAGCTAGCCCACCGCCGCCCCGGTGCAGCCGACTGCCGCCCCGGCGATCGTTGCCCCCGCCGCCGCTACCACTCCGCCCGCTGGGATGCC
>JBAXES010000043.1:0-14131 GCA_037140315.1 Chloroflexales bacterium | reverse complement strand
GTGGTCATCCACCGCCAGGACGCGCGCGCGGGGAGCGGTGGGCGCCGCCGCCTGCGGGTGCGGCAACTGGTCTGTGCTGGCGCTCCCCGACGCCATCACCGTGGCGAGCCAGGGCGGCGGGGGGAGATCGGGCGGCACGCCCGCGCGATTGAGCCGCCAGAGTCGGCCATAGGAACCCATGGGAACCTCCGTCGATGGTGAGCGGCACCGTCGCCGTCACGACGGTGCCGCGTGCTGGTGCGGTCTCAATGCGCAGGACGCCGCCACAGCGTGCCGCGAGCTGCTCGTTGTCACGCAGGCCACGACCCTGGCTGGTCAGAGTCGCGGGAACACTGCCGCGCCCGTTGTCGCGGACGACCAGGATGAGCACATCTGGCGCATAGTGCAGCTGCACCTGCACGGCTGAGGGCTGGCCGTGGGTGTAGGCGTTGTGCAAGGCGTTGTAGAGCATCAGCACGATTGCCCGCTGCACCACGTCGTCAATCGCCGCCGGCCGGGGGCCGCAGACTTCGAGCGTGCAGGTGCAGCTCGGGTAGGCAACCGCCAGGCTCGCCACGGTGTCGCGCGCCGTCTGCTCCAGATCACCTGGTAGCGCCGAGTCGCTCGCGGCGTGATGCAGCCCCACGACCACCTGGAGCAGCCGGGTTACCTGCGCCGTCCCGGCATCGACCCAGTGCCGGATCTCGCCGACGTCGTCCGCCGCCTGGGCCTGTAGCAGACAGCGCTGGGTCGCCATGACGTGGGCTTTGAGCTGGGCGTGCTCGAGCATCCGCACCTCGTCGAGCACGGCCTGCCGGCCCCGCGCCTCACCCAGGTGCAGCAAGCTGCGCTGGAACCGCTCGGCGTCACGGCGCCAGCGCTGTATGAACAGGCGCGCCGCTGCCAGCCCCAGGATAAGGCCGCCCAGCACGAGCAGGCCCACCAGGATCTCCCCACGCAGGTATCTATGCAGCGTCGGCAGTGAGAAGGACGTCGCAACCGGCCATGGCCAGCCATACCCGATCAGCCCCGTGATCGTGAGGCTCAGGAGCAGCGCCGTGATACCGATGGTGTAGGACCGCCCGCTCATCGCCATTCCTCATCCGAGATCCGCAGTGTCTTCGGTCGGCACGCTGATCGGCACCTGGCCCTGGCGCTGCTGCTGGTCGAAGCAGGCCAGCGCCGTGCTCACCACCTGAGGCGCCTGCTGCTCGATGACCCGCAGCTGGTGGAGCAGGAAGGTGCGCGCGGCCTGGCGCTCGTGCAGACGCTGCTGGAGCGGCAGCAGCTGCCAGACGCGTTGAACCAGCGCGATGCCGGCGCCATAGATCTCGAGCGCAGCTCCGTCCTGCTGCGCGATCTGCTCCTGGATGGCCTGCGGATCGCGCAGCTCGGGGCCGCGGATACAGCTGTCCGGCAGGGAACTCTCCATCTTCATCGTCGCTTTCGTGCGGTGCTTACGGTGCCAATCCGACCAGACCCAGACCCAGGCCAATGCCAATGCCAATCAGCCCGCCGACGAGCGCGACGGTGATCAGCAGCCAGGGCTCGCGCCGGGGCACGGTCAGCACCTGCTGGCCGACCAGGGCGCTCCATGCGCCGCCCGGCCGGTCGATCCCCTCGCGCCCCAGCAGCAGCCAGAGCACCGGGTGGCCGGCGAGTGCGGCCAGCAGCTCCGGCAGCGCGGCGAGCTCGGCTTCGAGCTGCGCGATCTCGTGGTCGCAGGCCGCGATCTGCCCCATCAGCTCCAATGCTTCCTGCACCGTCGGGTCGCTCGTCGCCGCTGGCTGTGCGTGCTGCTCCGCCACGGGCTTTCCTCCAATCACAGCGCGCATCACTCGCCGAAGATGGTCGTCAGCAACGTGCCGCCGCCGGTCATCACATACAGGATGAAGGGCAGCAGGCCAAAGGCCAGCGACGCCGCGCTGATGCCGATCAGCAGCAGCTCAATACGCTGGGCGCGCTGCTTACACGCCTCAACCACCGTGTCGAAGAGCTGCTCGCGCTGCTGGGCCAGGAGCGGCGCCAGAGCCCGGCGGTTCGTGCGCGCGCCGTGCATCAGCGTCGTGCAGCTCGCGATCAGCGGCAGCGCCCCGGTCGCCGTGGCCTGCTCCAACAGCAGTTCGAACACATTGCCGCGCCGGCGCCGGTCGAGCTCACCGAGGGTGATCGCGATCACCGACTGCACCTCGGCGATCGGGCGCTGCGGCCGCCGCACATAGCGGCGCAGGATGTCCACATCGCCCTGCGAACTCTCGACGACAAACTGGAGGTAGCCGGTGAGATCGACCGTCTGGAGTGGTGCCCAGGATCTTGATCTCCGTGATCTCCGGGTCATCGAGCAGCTGCTGCACCGCGTGTCCCCAGCCGCAGGTCTCGTCCCACAGCCGGGTGAGCTGCTCCTCGTCGTGGAGGACGCGCGGATCGACGCCGTCCAGGCGATTCTGGGCCAGGGCTGCCGTGAGCAGCCGTCGGAAGAGCGCCCGCCGCTGGGTCGGGTCAAACTCCGGGTCGAGCAGGTGGTCGAACTCCGTCGAGTCCAGCACCGCCGTATCTTCCGGCTCCATGGGCTGCTCGTACTGTTGCGCCAGCGCGGCCAGCTCGGCCTGCGTCCGCATATGGTGGACATAGGCGGCTACCGCGCTGCGCATCGGCTCGGTGACGCCGAGGGGCGCCGTCACGTCGGCCAGCGCCTCGCGGTAGCTGCGCTGCCCGTCGCCGGCCCGGCGGAAGGTCTGTGGGGTTGAGCGTGGCATCGCTATCCTTTCACAACTCCTGGGCGTGTTCTGAAGAGCCAGCGCGGCCGCGCCGACGGCGCATAGGGATCCGGCTGGGTCAGCCAGGCCGGCGGCAACGCCACCGCCTCCATCCAGCGCCGCGCGGCCTCGCGAATCGCTGCGCAATAGGCCCGGCGCGGCGCCAGGTCGAAGACCGAGCAGAACGCCTGGCACTCGGCGACCATGCTGATCAGCGCGGTGTCGTGGGGCAGCGTGCCCAGATCGGTCAGCATCGGGTATTGGCGCAGTACATCGCGCCGCACCTCGCGGATCGTGACCGCCATGCCGCGCTCGCCCTCGGCAAACAGCACCATCGCCGCGTCGAGGGCGGTGCGCGCGTCCTCGCGCCCGATCTTGCCGAGCACATCCAGCGCGGCCAGGGCGCCCATCCGCTCCTTCCGCCCGGGGGGACAGATCACGAACGGCGAGGTGTTCCCGCGCGCGAACAGCGAGACGATCACATTGCGCCGCTTCCAGTCGCCCGGCACGTCGTAGCAGACGATGTCGTAGTCCAGCTGGGCCAGCGTGTCGATCAGTCCTTCGAGGTGCCGCGGCTCGATGTCGAGCTGGTCGCGGATGCCGTGGCCGGCAAACAGCACATCCAGCCCTGAGGGAGCGTGGTGGTAGATCCGCCGCCGCACCAGCTCGACCGGGTAGGTCGTCACCAGCTCGGGGTACTCCTCGGGCAGGTGGGAGCCGCCCATCGCCTGCTCCAGCGCGCCCAGCAGACCGGGCACCGTTGAGCTGACCAGGATCGTCATCGGAAGTCCCCTCCCATCGCCAGATCCCACTCCGCCAGGGTGAGCGGGTTGGCGTGGCTGCGCAGATGCATCACCAGGTCGTCCGACGGCGGGACGATCAGGGTCCAGCCCTCGCCAAACGCCGACCGCCGCCAGCGTGCCTGGGCAATTGGGTGGCTCGCGCTGCCGGTCGGCAGCACCTCGGCAAGCTCCGCCACCGCCCGCTGCCCGCCCTGCCGCTCGAGCGCGACCAGGATGAGCGACTGGGCATTCAGGTTCATCCGCACCAGGTCGAGCGAGCCGCGCGCCTCGGGCGCCTCCAGGGCCATGCCGATGAAGGTATCGAGCCCGTGGCGGGCGCTGACCCCGTGCATCGTCGTCAGGATCGGATTGCCCGCCCGCATAGCCGCCAGCAAGGCGTACGCCTCCGCGCCGCGCACTTCCCCCAGCACCAGCCGGGTGGGCGCCATGCGCAGGGCAGTATAGGCCAGGCTCAGCATCGAGACATGCTCCCGCGCCACCAGCTGCACGACATGCGGGTTGGGCAGGGTCAGCTCGGGCACGTCTTCGATGCAGATCAGCCGGGTGTCGGCGATCGTGTCCAGGTTGAGCAGCGCCCGCGCCAGGGTGGTCTTCCCGCTGCCGGGTGCGCCGATGATCAGGATGCTGACGCCGGCCTCGACGCAGCCGGCGAGGAAGGTGGCCATCGCGGGTGCGAGCACCTGCTGCTCGACCAGCCGCCCAAGCGACCAGCGGGCGGGCCGTAAGAATCGCAGGGCCAGCACCGGCCCCTGCGGGCAGAGCAGCGGCTGAACCAGCTCGTAGCGGATCGTGCATGGCCGGCGACCGGGGCGCGTGACCGCAACCGTCCCACTGCTCTGCAGACCCGTGGTCGAGCCGGTGCCGCGCAGCTGGAGCTGATTGACCAGCCAGCAAAACCACGCCTCGTGCCAGATCTCGCCCGTGCGCCACTCACCATCGCTGCCGGCGCGGCGCACGATCACCTCGCGCCCCGGCCCATTGAGGTGGACATCGGTGATCTCCTCGTCGAGGATGAGCCGGTCGAGCGGGCCATAGGTCGCGACGTGGCGGAATGCGCCCTCCTCCGGGTAGGGGCACTGCGCGCCCACCAGCCGATTCCAGGACTCTTCGGGCGCGAGCGTGCCATCCCAGCCGCCACGCTCCCAGAGCAGCCGCAGCACGGCATCGATCGTGAGTGGTGGCAGCACCGACTCGTTTGGCGCAGCCGATGCACAGCCAGGTGCGAGAGGTTCCGGCGGCATGCCTGGCCGCATGCGCGACCGGGGCAGCCAGGACGGCCATGCGGATGGGGTGTGCAGATCAGTGGTCATGCGATTCTCCTCTTCCATCGGCTCAGGGTGTCGGCGCCATCCCCAGATCCTCGGGCGTCATAGCGGCGAGCGAGACCGGCCCGAGCGCAGCACCCTCGGTCGCGGACAGCTCGCCGACGATGGCCACGCCGCTGTTCTGGAGCGACCAGAGATAGAAGCTCTGGGTAGGGCTGACCTCCAGGAAGGCAATGCGCTCATTCACCGCCAGGACGTTCAGGTCGCGCAGCACGCGGACGACTCGCGCGCCCCGGCCAGGGGTATCAACCGTACCAATACTGAAGGCCGGGTCGCGCCCGCGGGTCTCGTCGATCAGCACCAGGAGGTTCACCCGATCCTGGGCGGTGATCGTGCTCAGCGCTGTGCGCGGTAGCTCGTAGACGGTGGCCTGGAGCTGCTCGGCCGGCAGCGCGCCGTTGACGAAGATGTGCCGGCTGAGCGGCGCGGGCTGCACCAGATCTGGCGTCACCAGCTGGTTCGGGCTGAGCTGCACGCGGGCATATTGCCCGACCACCAGCGCCGGGTCGGCAATACCCTTGAGCGCCGCCGGGCGAAATCGCGGTGCCTGGACGAGGGTCAGCTGCGCGGCTGCGATCGGCTCGCCCGGCGCGATGGCGACGGCGGCCAGCAGCACGGGGTCGGTCTGGGCGGCGCCGATCGCCAGGACCCAGGCGAGCGCGCCCGTGACCAGGGCTGCCATCGCCAGTAGCAGCGCGGCCAGCCGCGCCCAGGGGATGTTGCGCAGCCGAGTCTGGAAGGCCTGGCGGGTCCACAGCGGCATCGTAGGGCTCCAATCACTCGGTTGACGAGAAGCTCAGATCGAGCGTATCCGCCGCAAAGACCCGGGCGGTCCAGGTGAAGCCCAGCGGGCTGACCAGCTCGACCTCGGCGGATGCGCAGAGCACCGGCGTGGGAAAGCGCAGGATCGGCCCCTCCGGCTCCAGAATGCAGGCGCCGCCGGGCGACAGGGCCATCCAGCTCACACGGTCGGCGACCGTTTCCGGCGGCAGCGTCAGCCCGGGGATCTGCTGCAGGTTGACCGCGGCCAGCCGGCGAGCGACCCCGATTACGGCATCGGCGTCCGCCAGGGCCAGGCGGTTGTCGGCAAACGCGGCGTAGTCGAAGGTCTGCACCGCTGAACGATTCGCGGCCTGAATCGCAGCACGCACGGCCCGCTCACTGCTGCGCCGGCTCACCAGCTCGACCCCGACCAGCAGCACGCCGAGCAGCGCCGGCAGGATGAGCGCGACCATAACCAGTGCCTGACCAGTCGTGCGATTCCGCATAGCCTCTCCACATCCCCCAGCGCTACGGCAATGACAAGGTAGTCGAGCGATCCATCTCGGAGGCCCGCACCGCCTGGCGCTCGACCAGCAGGCGGTCGCTGGTGAACGGGAACCAGCGCGCATCCGCGAACTGCACCCGGACGTGAATGGGCTGGTAGCGCTGGCAGGGCGGCTCGCACCAGACCGACACGGCGGTCGTGCCGTGCTGCGTGGTCAGCCCACTGGCCAGCACCGCCTGAGCGGCGTGGACGACCACGCCATCCGGGCCATCGTCGCCGCCAATCAGCGCCGCCTGGTGGGCGGCAGCGCTCGCCGCGTCCGCCACCGTCGCCTGCGTCATCACCACCTGAAAGGCGTCGAAGGCCGCGCAGACGATGAATAGCAGCAGCCCGATCACCAGGGCGAATTCGACCAGACTCTGGCCGCCGGTGCGTCGGATGGATCGCTCACGCATCACTGGGCGCTCCTGGGCACCGCAAGGGTGACGGCGAAGGGCAGGGTCACAACCTCCGCGTGGTCACTCACCACCTGGCCGGTTGCCACCGCGACAACCTCGGTGAGCACGCGCGCCTGGAGGACCAGATCGGTCGTGCGCAGCTGCCCCAGGTCGTAGACGTAGATATCCATGCACATCTTCGGTACACTGGATACCCTTTCGGTCATGACGTGGGGGGACAGGGATCACGACACGGCCCGCGTTGCAGCAACCGGATCGCACGCCGCTGACCAGCCATAGCGGCGCATCCGCGCCTGGAGCGGTGGTCTCCCACCGCAGCCAACGTTAGCCCGTCGCGCTGCTGATCGGTCTCCGCAGCAGCAAAGGCGTGTATGGCAGTGGATGGGCGATCACACGGGCCAATCGGGATAGCCTGGGGCGTCTGCGTCCTGGCGCTGGTGCCGATTAGTACATCCTGGATCGCTCCCGGTGCCGCTGACGGGGTGACGTGGCTCACCACGCTGGTAGCGTTGATCGGCCTGGTCGTGGCGCTGGGCGTGCTGCTCGTCGCCGGGTGGCGTGATCGAGCCGGTGGCGCGCGCTGGGGCTGGCTCCTGCTTGCATCGGCCCTGGGCATCCAGATCTGGGCCACCGTGCTGGCGGCGATTCCTATGACGCTGATGCCGCTGCACCCCTCGCTGCTCAGCCTGGCCGCCATCACCATCGCCGGCATCGTCTCGGTCGTCGGCCCGGCCCGCATCTGGGCCGACCAGACGATCTCGGTAAGCAGTACGATCCAGCGCCTGCTCGAAGCCGGGATGATCGGCCTGGTCGCCGGCATGGCGGTGGGGTATGGCCAGGGTGACACCTTCGTCGTCGGGTTCGTCGCGCCCGCGATCACGCTTCACCTGGCCATCGATGGTATCGCGCTCAGCGGACTCGCCAGCCTCTTCCTGGCGGGACGGAGGCTCGGCGGGTTCATCAGCAGCGCGCTGCTGACCGATCTGATCGCCGCCGGAATCCTGGTGCGTGGTGGATCAGCCGGGAGCGCTGGCGTGCTGGCCTTGGACATCCTGCGCTGGGGCATCCTGGCCCTCGCCGCAGCCTACCGGGCATCACCGGCACCGCAGCGGCCGGCTGGTGACGGGCTGTTTGATCGGGATGATTGCTGGCGCGGCACCTCCTTCGCCCGCCTCACCCTGATGAGCGGCCTGGCCAGCGCGGCGTTCTGGTCGCTGGCATCATTCCCCGTCGTGATCGGGTTCGTCGTGATCGCAGTGACCTACGAAGGATGGCTACAGCTTCGTCACGCGGAGCTGCAACGCCAGCGACGCGCCTGTATCCGTCGCGAACGCGCCGCCGTCCATGAGGCGCGCGAGCACGACCAGCAGCTGATTCAGGCGTTGGCACGGCTCATCCACGACCTGGGGCCGCCGGTGCAAGGGGTGTCGAGCATCGCCGATCTCCTCCTGCGCATTGCGGCGCGGGAAACGCGCGAGTCGCCGCGCACCCTGAGCGAGCGGCTCGGCCACCACGCCGATCAGCTTGAGCACCTCATCCGGCAGCTCAATGCCCGGCTGCGCCGCCAGAGTCCCCCGTCCCTGCGCCGGTGCGGGATCGATGTCACCGTCATCGCCACGCTGGTCGTGGAAAGCTTCCAGCCGATGGCACGCCGCCGCACGATCGACCTGAGCCTCTCCCTTGGAACCGAAGCGACGGAGGTGATGGGCGATGCGCACGCGGTGCAGCGCATCCTCGACAACCTGGTCAGCAATGCCCTGGCGGCGACTCCCGCCGCGGGGGTGATCGTCATCGAGCTCTGGATCGACCGGGCGCAGCCGGATGATCTGACCATCTCCGTGCGCGATTCCGGCCCCGGGCTTACCGCGGACGAACAGCAGCGGGTGTTCCTCCCCCGAAGTCAGCTGAGCGCTGGCCCCGGCCTGGGGTTAGGGCTCTCAATTGTGGCCGAATTGACCGCCCACCTCGGAGGTGCTCTGGCTGGAGCACCAGGGCCTCAAGCGGGCGCAGATTGCCGCCCAGCTCGGGATCACCCCGGGGACGGTCTCGAGCCACTGGAAGCACGCACAGGAGAAGCTGGACGTCGATAGCGACGGGCGGAAAGCCTGGACGGATGCCCAGCTCCGCACGCGTGCGGGCTGACCTTCGAGTATGAGTACAGCATGACCGGTATGCGCCCCAGCTCCGCACGCGTGCGGGCTGATCACGATGCATCTACCACGGCTCGAAGCAGTCGTAGTTGCGCTGGTGGGCAATCTTGCCGTCGCGGTAGGTCAGGAAGACCGCAAAGCGGGCGCGCATCTCCCCGCCTGCCGGGATCGACCCCACGGGGATTGCGAGCGTGCCCGTCCACTGCACCTCAAGGACGACTTGGTTCCCATCGACCAGGCTGCTGAGCACCGCATAGCGCTGCGCGGCCATCAGCTGTTGCCCGCGCACGGCCCCATCAAGGATCGCGGCCAGGTCGCGGCGCGCTCCCGTGGGCATAAGCCGATTGGGGAACTCCTCCTGGATCACATCCTCGCTGAAAAAGGCGGCGAGATCCGCCCCGGTTGTGCCGCGCTCAAGCGCCGCCAGGTACTGGGTTGCCAGGGTACGGAGATCATCCGTTGGAGCCATCAAATCCTCCTTCATATAGGCGAGACTGCCTGCTGCTGCGACTGGCTCGGCGGGAGGAGCGCAGACAAACTACCCATCCCATCCCCACATGTTCCCGCTTGCACTCCCCACGCCGACGGGATATCGTACAGAAACATGTGTTCGTATCCATAGCGTGGGTGGGGATGTGCCGTGGACAGAGATGTAGCCCATTGTACACAGCTTGCGGCCAGTGGCATCAGCGCGGCGATCCAGGAGGAACGGGGCTATCGCACCATCCACGGCCTCGATCAATGGACGGCCCTGGGGCGTTCGCTGATCAGCAAACAGTTCGTCCACGTCGGCCTGGCCTTTCCGGTCTTTCGGCTTGGCCACCCGGAGCCGTACACCTGGGTGCTGCGCCCGGATCGGCCGCGGCTGAGTCGCGGGCGCCCGATCAAGTACGAGTGGCCCAGGGGCCTGCCGCCCTGCTTTGATGTGCTCCCGCGCTACCGCGCCGCGCTGGGCGATCCGGCCATCCCGCTCTGGTTCACCGAGGGGGCGAAGAAGGCCGATGCGCTCACCACGGCCTACGGCGATGCGATCGTGCCGGTCAACCTCAATGGGGTCTGGGGCTTCCGTGGCGCTAATCGGAGCGGCGGCCGGCTGGTGCTGCCGGATGTGGACGAGGTGGCCTGGAATGGGCGCCAGGTCGTGCTGGCCTTCGACAGCGATGTGGTCCGCAAGGCCCCCGTGGCGGCCGCCCTGCGACGCCTGGCCACCCTGCTGATCGCCCGTGGCGTCGCCGAGGTGCGGATGCTCGTGCTGCCGCAGGTCGGCGACGAGAAGCTTGGGGTTGATGACTTCCTGGGCCGTGGCCATACGATCGCGGAGCTGGAATCCCACCTGACCACCCTCCAGTCCGGCCTGGCCCAGGCTCGGGTCAAGCTCACGACTCATCCCGAGACTGGGGGCGATCTCTTCCTGCCCCAGGGCTGGGCTGTCGTGAACGGCACGCTCGCCCAGCTCGGCAAAGGCGGTGAGCCACACGTCGTCTACTCGGGCATGCTGATCGCCAGCGCCATCGGCATCGACCTCGCCGGCGGCGCGGCGATGCTGACCGTGATCTGGCTGGGCGCCCACCCCGACGTGCCCGTCCACGAGAGCAACGCCCGGGATGTCGCCAGCTACCTGATCGAGTTCACCCAGGAGAACCTGGGCGCCCTGCCGCGGATCACCACCTCCGCCCGCCTGGGGCTGGTCGGCGAGGGCCTGGTGCTGCCAGGGGGCAGCGTCGGCTACGCCGAGCCGGTGCAGTACGCCGGGCGCTTGCCGATCCGGTTCGGCAGTGACGCCACGGCCTATCCGCACGCCCTCCAGGCGATCTGCACCTGGCCTGAGGCATGGGCCGCGTGGATCATCCTCGGCCTGGCTTTGGCCGGCCCGCTGATCGCGCGCATCCGGCCCCGGCGCAACCCGGCCTGCTACCTGGCCGGCGAAAGCGGGAGCGGCAAGACGACCCTCGGGCAGTTCGCGGTGGGCTGCTGGGGCGACCCGACCGGCAAGCCCTTCCTGGTCGAGGCCCACCGCACCACCGCCGGCTTCCGCCAGAGCCTCACCGACCTCAACGGCCTGCCGCTGCTGATCGACGAGGCCCACACCACCAGCGACCCGCAGCGGCTGGAGGCGCTGGTCTACGAGTTTGCCAACGGCCAGTTCTACAGCAAGGGCACGGCTGAGGGCACCGCCGCCGGCGGCGAGCCGCTGCGTGGGGCGCTCATCCTGGCCGGCGAGGCCCTGCCCGAGTTTCGCCACGCCGGGGCGGGGAAGCGCGTGCTCTGGCTGGATGGCACGCGCAGTCCGCCCCTGGGGGCCGGCACGCTCGGCCGGCCCGGCAGCGACGAACACCGGCTGGGTGGGCAGCGCGCCCAGGTGCTCGAACATGCCTGGGAGACCGGCGCCGGCCTGTTCGGGCGCACGGTGGCCGAGCGCTGCTGGGCCGACTGGGCCGCCGTACTCGCCGACTATCGGCGCATCCGCGATGCCCCGGCGCTCCAGCCGCTGGCCTCCTGGCGCGAGAGCCTGGCCCTGGGCGCCGTGGCGCTCCAGGTCAGCGCGACGGTTGCCGACCTGGAGCTGCCAGCGCTGGACATCCTGCTCCCACGCTGGATCGACCTGCTAACCGTCGGCCAGGAGCAGACCGACCCGGCCCTGGAGGCGTTTGAGCGCCTGCGCACGCTGCTGGCCCAATGTGACGAGGACACCAACGGCGCCCCCGGCTGGGTGTTACGCCGCCTGCGCGGCGAGACGGTCGCCTATCGAAAAGCCGAAGACCCGTACTGGCGCGTGCCCACGGGCACCCCGCCCTTCGAGAGCCGGATCGGCAAGAGTGCCGTGCAGATCTACGGGCGCACCTGGCTGCGCCACGGGCTCATCCGGCCGCTGGATGGGCGGCCCTCGAAAACACTGGGCGCACCACATCGCACCACGGCCGCTGCCATCTGCATCGCCCGTTCAATCCTGGCTGGCGACGACGACGATGTTGAGACCTGAGGCAAGGTCTCAACCGGGTCTCAGCAAGGTCTCAGCGTTCTCTGCCGCATCCAGATGCGGCATACGCGCCATGGTGAGATCTGAGACCCTGGGATGACCGCGACTCATGCGCGCACGCGCGCATACGCGCGCATGAGTCATCACCGACTCAAGGTCTAAGCTCTCAACATGGAGAATACGTCCCTTTGGGAAGCGCCAAAAGCCGCTGAGACCCGGCTGAGGGTGAGTTGAGACGATCGCACCTACCGACAAAGGAGCCGCTATGACCATCGAGAAACCCCAGGAGCATCCGGCCATCGAGCCGCTGCTCGTCCGGGTCGAAGAGGCCGCCCGCATCCTGAGCCTGAGCCGCTCGACCATCTACGAGATGATGGATGCCGGCGAGCTGCCCTCAGTTCGCCGCGGCGCCGCCCGGCGCATCCCGGTCGCCGCCCTGCGCGCGTGGGTCGCGCGGCAGGTTGACCGGCTAGCAAACGCCAGATAGGCAATACAAGAACATATGTTTGACTATCTGCGTCTTTCGTGATACACTATTACGTGTTACCTGAATGAAGTGAGGCAGATATGGGCAAGCGTCGTGGACACGGAGAGGGTTCCATCTACCAGCGCGAGAGCGATGGGCTCTGGTGTACATCAGTAGACCTGGGCATCATCAACGGGAAACGCAAGCGCAAGGTCATCTACGGCAAGACGCGCAAAGAGGTCGCGGACAAACTCAAGGCGCTCCACCGCGACCAATCGATTGGGGTCAATGTCGCCCCTGAGCAGTACACCGTCGAGCAGTTCCTCAATCGCTGGCTCGACGAGGTGATCTGCAACCGCGAGCCTCGCACTCAGGTCAGCTACCGCGCCACGATCAACAACCACATTGTGCCGTACATCGGCCGCCACAAACTCCAGAAGCTGCTGCCAGAGCATGTTCAGGGGATGGCGAATGCGCTGCGCCAGAAGGAGCCTACGGAGGGCAAGCGCAAGCTCGGGCCGCGCTCGGTCGAGTACGCCTGCCTTGTACTCTCGCGGGCGTTGAACCAGGCCAAGCGCTGGGGCTACGTCGCGAAGAACGTCGTGAACGATGTCGAGCTCCCCAAGGTGCGCCGTCCGAAGATCCAGCCAGCCACCGAGCAACAGGCTCGGGCGCTACTCGCTGCCGTAAAAGGACACCGGCTTGAGGGCATCTACTGGGTCGCGCTCTTTCTGGGATTGCGGCGAGGGGAGGTGCTCGGGCTCAAGATCGAGAGTCTTGACCTTGCCACAAAGACCCTCACCGTGGACGGCTCGCTCCAATGGGAAGAGCAGGGCTACCTGTTCCCATCGGAGCGCGGGACGCCAATCGAGCCGAGCAACCTGATCCGGCACTTCAAAGCGGCGCTCAAGCGGGCCGGCCTGCCCACGTCAACGCGCTTCCATGATCTGCGCCACTGGTGCGCCTCACTGCTCATCAGCTACAAAGTGCATCCCAAGGCGATCCAAGAGATCCTGGGTCACGCCAATATCACCACGACACTCAATGTCTACGGCCACCTGCTACCCAACGTCCTCCGGGATGCGACCGATCAGATGGCGGGGCTTGCCGATGATGTTGACGAGGCGCCAAGCTCAGAGATTGACGACGAGGGCGGTGCAGACGATCAGCCGATTGACGATCAGGAGGATGACGACAGCACCACCGATGCGCCCTAGCCACTTTATCTTACACCATCCAGGCACACGGGGTCGCCTGCACCTGATTGCGTGCTCGGGGCGCGACCGCTACAATACCGTCCATCGGTCTGATCCCGTTCCTCAAGGAGCACGAAGCATGGAGTTCGCGACGATTGTTCGCCGGCGCCGGATGGTGCGCAGCTTCACCGACGCGCCGGTTGCTTCGGCGACACTCGCCCGCATCCTTGAACTGGCACACCACACAACCAGCGCGGGCTTCATCTAGAGCTGGACCTTCGTGATTGTTACCGACCCTGAAACCCGAAAGGCATGAGCAGATCTCCCGTGACCCAACCTTCCGCAGGCACTCGACGCGACCATCGCCAACTACCCCGTAGTGCAAAGAGTCAGGAGCCCCCGATGAGCACAACGACCACGAATCTCAATACGCTCCTCGCGCGGTCGGTGGAGGTTGAGTCAGCGCTCACGCAGTTCTTCGCGCTGCCGCCTTGCTATCCCTCGGAGCGCCTGCTTCTAACCCGGGCGCTGTGCGGGATTGTCTTTGAGCACGCGGAGAGCGTGAAGGTCTTGACCTCGCTCGGCAACTTTACCTCTGCGGCCGGGCTTGTCCGCTTGCAGTATGAGACGCTGGTGCGAGCGCTCTGGATCTTCTACACCGCCTCTAACGAGGCGGTAGGGAACCTCCGCAGCGAGCTCTGTTGAGCGATAATTAGATTTGCCGGTCGATGACAACTAGAACTGCCGGTCGCGC
>JBAXES010000042.1:0-14177 GCA_037140315.1 Chloroflexales bacterium | reverse complement strand
GGCCGCTGGTATCCCACAGCCGCGCCGTGCCATCAGCCGAGGCGGTGAGGATGCGCGAGCCGTCCGGGCTGAACACTGCGCTACCGACAGCGGAAGTATGGCCGGAGAGCGTGGCGAGGAGCTGGCCGCTGGTATCCCACAGCCGCGCCGTGCCATCAGCCGAGGCGGTGAGGATGCGTGATCCGTCCGGGCTGAACACCGCGCTGCTGACAGTGTTTTTGTGGCCGGAGAAGGTGGTGACGAGATCTCCCTCGGCGTCCCACAGCCGCGCCGTGCGATCAGCCGAGGCGGTGAGGATGTATGTGCCGTCCGGGCTAAACACCGCACGATAGATAGGGACAGGGATAAGGGCAGTGTGGTCTTTGATCGTGGCAAGGGGCGCTCCGCTGGCGTCCCACAGCCGCGTCGTGCCGTCGTCTGATGCCGTGAGGACGCGCGAGCCGTCCGGGCTGAACACCGCGCTATTGACCCAATTCGTGTGGCCGGAGAAGGTGGCGAGGGGCTGGGTGTTAACATCCCACAGCCGCGCTGTGTTGTCCGCTGCGGCGGTGAGGATACGCGTGCCATCCGGGCTGAACACCGCGTGATAGATAGGGGCAGTGTGGCCGAAGAAGGCGGTAATCAGCTGGCCGTTGGTGTCCCACAGCCGCGCCGTGTTGTCATATGAGGCGGTGAGGATGCGCGAGCCGTCGGGGCTGAACACCGCGCTGCTGACGGTGTTTTTGTGGCCGGAGAAGGTGGTGACGAGCTGGCCCTTGGCGTCCCACAGCCGCGCCGTGCGATCAGTCGAGGCGGTGAGGATGTGGGTGCCGTCGGGGCTGAACACCGCACTATTGACAATATTTCCGTGGCCGGAGAATGTGACAAGGAGCTGGCCGTTGGTGTCCCACAGCCGCGCCGTGCCGTCTTCTGAGGCAGTGAGGATGCGCGAGCCGTCCGGGCTGAACACCGCGTGATAGACAGGGCCAATGTGGCCGGAGAGCGTGGCGAGAAGCTGGCCGCTGGCGTCCCACAGCCGCGCTGTCTTGTCATATGAGGCGGTGAGGATGCGCGTGCCGTCGGGGCTAAACACCGCGCTATTGACCGTGTCGGTGTGGCCGGAGAATGTGACAAGGAGCTGGCCTTTGGCGTCCCACAGCCGCGCCGTGCGATCAGTCGAGGCGGTGAGGATGCGCGAGCCGTCGGGGCTGAACACCGCGCTTTTCACTGCGGCGGTATCGCCGCTCAGCAGCGTCGGTCGCCAGGACACTGCGTCGATCATGTTGCGCATAGCCTGGGTCGTGACCGGGCTATCGTCGCGGACATTCGCCTCGTAGGCCAGGAGCAGCCCCGTCTCTGGGTTGTCACGCAGCAGTGTCTGGGCGGCGAAGGCTAGCCGCTGCGCATCGATGATACGGCTCGTCTGAAGCGCCTGCCCCGCCAGCACGGTGGCCACTACGCTGGCGATCGTCGTAATGACGAGCAGGGCGCGGATGATCAGGCTCGTACGGGTGGCCCGGCGCGTGTGGGCCTCTTTGGCGGCTGTGCTGGCATCAACGAATGCCCGCTCCAGCTCGCTCAGATCCTCGTACTGACGGGCCTCCTCGAGCAGCCGGCCCGCCAGAAGCGCGCCGGGGTCGCGGCCAAGGCGCTGCCACTGCTCGGTCGCCGCGCTCAGGCGCTGGCGCTGGCGCAGATTCAGCCGCTCGTCCTCCAGCCACTCGACCAGGGTCGGCCAGTTGCGCACCAGGGCCTCGTGGGCCACCTCGACCTGGGTGTCATCCGGCGTGTCGCCGGGGGTTAGGCGCAGAAGGCGGGCGGCCACCAGCTTCTCTAGCACCCGCGCCACCCGGCCGGGGTCCTCGCCGCCCTGGTCGAGCTCGGCGCGGCGCACGCGGTTGCTGGTGATCTCCAGTCCCTCGCCGGGGCGCACCAAGCGCAGCAGGATGCGCTTCGCTGTCAGCTGCTCCTCGGGGATGAGCCTGGCGTAGATGGCGTCGGCGCCTCTGGCCAGGGCCAGCCGCCCACCGCCTACCTTCCTGTAGGCTGTCAGCGTGACCCGGTTGCGCTCGCGGGCCTCCCAGAGCTTGCGCAGGCTGTACTGGAGCAGCGGCAGGGCCGCCGGCTCGCCCAGGATGTCGCCGAGCAGCGCGTCGATCACGCCGGCCTCGAACTTCAGCCCGGCCTGCTCGGCGGGGCGCTCGATCGCCTCGCGCAGCTCGCCCGCCGTCAGCGGCGGCAATGCAACCTTGCCAGCCTCGTAGAGCGGCTGGAGTGCCTCGGCCCGCGCGATGAAGGGTTCGAAGTCGCTGCGCATGGTCAGCACCACCCGCCCCCCGCCCTCTCCTGTCGCCAGGGCCACCAGCCGGGCCAGGAACTCCGCCCGCCGCGCCTCGCCGGTGCAGAGGGTGAAGGCCTCCTCCACCTGGTCGATGATCAGGAGGCGGAGTCCGGCCCCCGAGCCAAGCGTTCGCTCCAACGCCGCCAGCGGATCAGAGCCCGGCACCATGGGCGGCAGGATCCGCCAGCCGGCGCTGTCGGGCACGCCGTCGGCGCGCAGGGCGGGCAGCAGGCCGGCCCGCACCAGGGACGACTTGCCGCTGCCCGAGGGGCCGACCACGGCTAGCAGCCGCTGGTCGCGCAGCCGATCGACCAGCTCGGCCACCACGCGGCGTCGGCCGAAGAAGAGACCGGCGTTGGCCTCGCCGAAGGCGTCGAGTCCCATGTAGGGGCATGCGCTCTCGGGCAGATCGGGGGCCAGCAGCGGGTCGAACTCGGCCAGGGTGGCCTCGGGTGCCGCCGCGCCGGCCCGCTCCAGCGCGGCGGCCCAGTAGTCGAGCAGGCCCTGGGCGCTCCAGCGGTCATCCTCCTCGGCGAGCAGCGCCCCGGTTGCCGTGCCTCTGGCCAAGAATGTCGCGATCGCGGCCACCTGCTCCGGCCCATCGCCCCCGCTGCGGCGCAGCTCGCCGAGCTGTGTGTTCGCCGCGCGCAGGGCGGCCATTGAGCTGTATGGCCCAGCCTCGGTTATGGTCATGGCTTCGGCCTTTGACAAGGTCTCATGTGCCAGGGAACGTCCCTGTGCCGCTTCGCATCGCGACCCCCCTCTCGCCGCAGTGGCAGAGGCGGCCAGAGGGTGAGGGCCGCCTACTCGTCCAGCGTCCGCAGGATCAGGTCGAGGGCCGCGCCAGCCTCGCGTAGCTCGTTGCAGGTGGCCAGGAGCGCCTTGTCCACCTCGACGAATCGTCGGCTGGCCCGGCTCTGGTAGCTGATGAACAGGCGGCGGGCCTGCGGGATCGTGCCATCGGCCAGGGCCTGGCCGATCTGTTCGCTGAGCTTATTCAGCTCCACCGCCCAGTCGTCCACCGCGCTCCCAAATAGGGGGGTCGTCAGCAGCAGCAGGTCACCCCAGGCCGGCCTCACGTCATCCGGGTTCAGGCTCTCGACCACCCGGCGTAGCTCGCTATCAACATCTTGCCAGTGGTTATGGGCCGACACCAACTCCTCGAGCCGGACATTCAGCCCGTCAATCGTTCTGACCCAGGTTGTTATCTCGCGCAGGGCCCCCAGGTCGGGCGCGCCAGCGGTCAGAATAGCCTGCACGGCACCTAGGGCCTGCGTCACATGGCCGAGGCGCAGGTCTCCGGCGCATGTGGCCAGGCGACTATCAGCGCGGGGCAGCTCGCGGGCTAGGACGCGCTTATAGCGCCCCACGGCCAGGTCGATCTGGTGCGGGTCAGCCTGCCTCTGGCCTAGGTCGAGGTCGGCGCCGGCGAGCTGGAGCAACTGCGCCCCCAAGGTCAGCTCATCGGCCAGGCGCGGGTCGGCCATAATCGCCAGGGCCTCCCGGGCGCAGTCCTGAAGGTCGGCGATCTGCGGGTAGAGATCGTCCCAGGCGGTCGGGTCTTCGCCCAGGCGTCGGCGGTCGCGGGCGATGATGTTGAAGGGCCGCTCCAGCTCCTGGAGCGCGTCGTGCAGCTCTTTGTAGCGGTTGAGCAGGCCGATCTGGTCGCGGGCGGCGCTGAAGATCGCCCGGAACTCGGCCAGCTCGTCGCGCACGCGCGGGTCGCGCAGCTGACGGGCCAGGCCGGACAGCCCGCCGTCATGCGGGGCTGGCGCTGCCTCGGGCGGGGGCCCAGCCCGAGCGTCGGCCCAGAGCCGGCCGTCGCGCATGCGCATGTAGAGCGCGGGCATCCACCAGGGCTGGTCGTCGGGCAGGGCGGCGCGGGCCAGGGCCAGGGCCAGATCGATCTGGCCATCTTCGCGCAGGTGGGCCAGCAGCCGCGGCAGCAGCAGCTCGACGGTGGCCATTGGTATGTTGCCCTGCATGCCGATCACCGCGCCCACCCCGGCGCGGGCCAGCTGTGGGCCGAGGGCGGCCAGCACATCGGCGTTCTGGTCGCGCCCGGCGGTCTGGCATGCGGCCAGGATGATCAGCAGCGGACGCTGCTGCGGGTCGAGGTCGGCGATTCGCCGCACCAGCGTCTCGCCGGGCACCCGGTCGCTGCTGCCGTCGTCCTTTTCCAGCCAGATGATCGGCTGGCCCTTCACAACGCTGCTGTGGCAGATCAGGGTGAGGAGGGGGTGGCCGGCGCGCAGGGCTTCGATGATGCCCTCCAAGGTGGCCCCGGGGCCGCGGGCCACCCTGGCCAGAATGGTGGTGGGAATGTCGCCGAGGGCGGCCCGGGCGCGGGCCAGCTCGCCGTCCACATCCACCGGGGTCAGGTTGTACACCTCCAGGTCGCTGGGGTTGGCCACGGCCACCAGGGCGCGCAGGTCGGCGCGGGCCGGCGCGGTTATCGGCGCGAGGTTGCTCGTGTCGAGGTAGCGCGCGAAGAGCACCTGCTGGCTGCGGCAGAGGGGCCGACCTGTCTCCGGGTTCTGGAGCAGCTCCCAGCGTAGGGCGTGCAGCTCATCGGCGCCGGGGTCGATGCGCAGGCGTAGGCGCAGGGGCGTGTTGTCGCGCTCGGTGTAGCCCTGCACCTTCGCCCACGCCACGCGCACGCGCGGGTCGGCGAAGAGCTGATCGGTGAGGAGGCGCCCATACTCGGGCCAGTCGTTCGCCAGGGCCAAGAGCCTGTGTAGATCGAATGCGACGGGTACGCCGACGGCCGGGTCGGACTCGGCCGCGCTGTCGGGCGCGCGGAAGCGCAGGTCGGCGGCGTAGCCGCCACCCGCAGCGCGTAGAGTCAGCTCAAGCTCAGCGTGGGCCATTGGTGGGTAGATCGATACGCTGCCCAGGAAGCCTACCAGCGATGATAGCCGAGAAGGGGGGCGCTGGCAAGCGGTGTTTACCTTCCCGCCATCATCCCTATGGCCGCCGCGTTGGCCCAGACGATCCCGGCCTGGCCGAGGATGTAGGTTCCCCAGACCACGTCGCCGACTGATCGCCAGTTGTTGCGGCGAAAGATCTGGTTGCCTAGGATGGCGTCGGAGATGAAGAAGAGCAGCGCACCGGCGGCCAGCTGCCACAGGCTCGGCCACGAGATTGCCATCCCCCCGGCCATGCCGGTCATTACGCCGAGGGCGATCAGGTAGCCCAGCGACCCCCAGCGCAGCGGCGCTGCGGCGGCGGGGGTGTCTACCGCCGCGCGCCAGTAGATCGCCCCGCCCAGCACGCAGGCGGTCGCGCATGCGGACATCGCCGCCACCGGCACGTGGCCGAGGGCCTGCGCCAGGCGCAGGATTGCCACGCTATAGGCTAGGTGGGCCACGGCGAAGACCACGATCCCGCCGATCACCCGGTTGGGTAGGCGGATGATCTCGGCCATGATCAGGTCGGCGACAAACGAGACGCTCATTCCGATGGCGACACAGAGCGAGAAGGCTGCCAGGGGCGTACGCGCAGCGTCGGCCAGGTAGAAGCCCCACGCGGCCATGGCGAGCATCAGCGAGGAGCTGCGCTGGAGCCACGGGATGGCCCGGCTGGTACCCTCGGCGTTTGGGCGACCGAGCAGCAGGGCGAGGATGTTTGTGAGGGCGGCGAGGGCTCCCAGCGTGCCGGTGATGCTTGCGGTGAGTGTGTTCATAAGGGGGCGGGCGCGAAGAGAGGGCGACCCTCCCGTCACGCCCGCCGCGCATCCGCCCTACTCATGGTCGGAGGGTCGGGAGATCTGGCGCAGGCTGTTGCTCAAGCCGTCGATGAGGCCGGCGATCCCGCCCTGCGACGGCGGGGGCGGGGCGATCCGCAGGCCCTCCTGGGGCCGTAGGGGCGCGACCGGCAGCCCGCTGCTGGCGATCGTGGGCGTGCCGCGCGCCTTGCTCAGGAAGTCCATGGCCGCGTGCTCATCGCCGAAGAGGCCGACCCCGCTGATCAGATGCACCAGCGGGGCGAAGAGCAGCAGGTGCTGGGTCCCCACCACAAAGGCGATGTGGCCCAGGTGCGGGTGGTGGGCGATCTGCTCGGTGCGCTGGCGCGCGCCGTTGCTGGCGCTGTGCATATGACGACCGTCTACCAGCACGTCGGTGGGGCGCGGGCAGCCATCGAGTGTCCGCCACATCTCCTGAAAGTAGCTCTCGGCATGATCCATGGGCATATGGCCATGTAACGTCACCCAGAGCATGGTGTGGGTATGGCGGTTAATCTGGTATGGCATGAGCGCGCTCCTCCCGGGGGTAATGCCGCGTCGGTCACTCAAATTGTTGCAAGGTGGAAATGTTCGCCCAGTATACTACTCTGTTGCCTATATGTCCAGACATGTGACGGTTCCCAAGGCTAAAGCTCTTGGGCTTCAAGGGGATGCCGCCCCATCCCACAACGCTACAGGCGAAGCGAAAGGAGTCCCCGTTGAAGAATGTTGAGCGCTGCGTTCTCATCTCGATCCATCACCAGCCCGCACACGGGGCAGGTATGGACACGCACACTCAACTTCTTGGGGACAACCTTGCCGCAGGTAGAGCACATCTTGGTCGTGTTCTTGGGATTCACCAGAATCACTCGTCGCCCAGCTTCTTCCGCTTTGGCGACGGTCATACTAATGAACTGTGTCCACGCCACGTCCAAGATGCTCTTGCGCATCCCACGGCTCTTGCCCATTTCCATCGGGGCCAGATCCTCAAACACGATCACCTGATAGCGGTCTACCAGCTTACGGCTTTCCTTTATTTTACGTATACCACGGCCCCACTTAAAAAGCAAATTCGTTCGTATGTCGGCTGTTGGGCTAAAGCCGCTAAAGCAGGTGAAGCCCTTATATCCCAAGGCTAAATGCTGTGGAAACGAAGTCTTCTGGTTTTTTTTCAGAGCTATACATCACGCCCTCACGCCTGAACAGTTCGCATGGAAGGGCTCGACAGAAATACGAGAAGACTTTGTTTCCACGGCACTAAAGCTCTTGGGCTTTACGGGCTATTTTTGTAATATACCCAGGGCCCAAGCTCGTAGGCTCCCTGCCCTAGCGATCTACACTACCTCATGTTTGACGGGAGCCTATGCTCCCCTGAGCCAGCCCGCCAGGGCCGCCATTGTCGGCGTGTAGCCCGGTCCGCGCAGCATGTTGTGCGTTGTCCCGGGGATGACATGGAGCGTGCCGAGGCCGGGGCGCAGCTGCGCCTCTGCCTCGACCAGCTGGTCCGGCGGGATCACGCTGTACGCCGGGTCGGCCGCCAGCAGCAGCAGCGGCGTCGCCACCTGCCCGAGCCGATCCACGAGGCTCCACTCGCCGCCCCCTGTGAAGAACCCTTCCACCTGCGCTGGCCGGCATTGGGCCAGGGCCTTCAGCTTCCAGAAGATGTCGCACTCTGCCCAGTCCGGGTTGTTCGCTCGCAGCCGGGCTGCGTTGGCCTCGGCCGGCAGGGCCACGCCCGCCAGGAAGTCTGGCAGCATCGCCCGCCCGCGCTCCGGGCTCATACCCAGGGCCGGGTCGAGCAGGGCCACACGGGCCAGGGCCGCGCGGGCCGGGTGGCCGCCGCTTGACAGGGCCAGGGCCGTGGCCCCGCCCCACGAGTGGCCGACCAGCGCCACATCGCGCAGCTCGCGGGCAACGATCAGGGCGGCGCACAGCCCGGCGATCATATCGATGTGGTGGGCCGCGCTCATGTCGCTCTCGCCGTGGCCCGGCATGTCGAGGGCGAAGACGTGGTATCCCTCGGCGGCCAGGGCCGGCGCCACCTGCCAGAAGCTCATAGCGCTGCTGGTGATCCCGTGCAGCAGCACCAGCGTCGGCCCCTCGTCGGCCCACTCCAGGTAGCTTAACTGCGTCGCCCCGACCTGGATGTAGCGCCGCGCCGCATTGATCTCACAGGGTGTCATATCGCTCCCCTCGTCGCTGTGCCATCTTGATAGCGCTATAATACCCCATCGACAAGGTTCGTAGCAGCTTGACAGTTTGCCGCCGGACAGCCCTCACCCCCAGCCCCTCTCCCGCAAGGGGAGAGGGGAGTAAATCCCTTCCTGGAGCGAAATGCCCCCCCTCTCCCGCTCAGGGAGCGGGGGCTGGGGGGTGAGGGCCTTTGCGGAACTGTAACGTAACATTGGCCCCTCTGAAACCTTGTCATAGATAGGAACTGGGTCCTGGGGCGCAGCCCCCAGGAATGCGGTACAATGCGGCCATGTCGACGCAACCCACACCAGATGCGGGCGGCCCCATCCTGATTGTCGGCGGGTTCTCTAGCAACCCGTGGCAGTACGACCCTCTGCGTGCCAGCCTGGCCGCCGTCAGCGGGCGCCCGGTGACGATCGCTCCGATCCGCCTGCTCGACTGGGTCGGTGTGATCGCCAGCGACAGCTACGGCTCGCTGCTGCGCATCCTCGATGCGGCCGTGCGCGCGGCCATTGCCGACCACGGGGGCCGCAAGGTCACCCTGGTGGCCCATAGCGCCGGCGGCGTGCTGGCCCGGATCTACCTGGGCGACCAGCCCTACGGCCCGCGCCACCTCTGCTACCACGGACACCGACACGTGGACACGCTGATCACCCTGGGCACGCCGCATAGCGCCGTGGGGCTAGGCCGCCAGGCCGGGCTTAACCAGATCGCCTACGCACAGCGCACGTACCCCGGCGCCTACTGGCCCACGCTGCGCTACGTCAGCGTGATCGGCAAGGGCGTCTTCGGCGCGCCCGACGGCACCCCGCCCGAGCGCGGGGCCTGGATGAGCTATCGGCTCCTCGGCGTCGATGGCGCTCAGTGGGGCGATGGCGTGGTGCCCCTGGAGAATGGCCTGCTCGCTGGCTCGCGCAAGCTGGTGATCGCTGGCCTGCGCCACGATGATCGCTCCGACCTGCCGTGGTACGGATCGAGCGACGCGATTGTGCGGGCCTGGTGGGATCGCACCATCATTGCATAAATGTGCAGCAACGTGTACTATATGCACATCGCGCTTTAGTAAAGTCAAAGACCGAGATAGAGACAGAGACGGGGCAATGATGCGTATTCTCTTCTACACGGGCAAGGGCGGGGTTGGTAAAACCAGTGTCGCGGCATCCACCGCGCTGCGCTGCGCCCAGCGCGGCTACCGGACTATCGTGCTAAGCACCGATTCGGCCCACTCCCTTGGCGATTCGCTGGGGGTTGAACTCCGCGCCGAGCCGATGCTTGTTGCCCCAAACCTCTGGGCGCAGGAGATCAATGCCCTTCACGAGCTCGAGTCGAACTGGGGCGAGGTCTCTAAATACCTGGCCGACCTGCTGGCCTGGCAGGGCGCCGAGACGATCGCGCAGGGCGAGCTCTCGGTTATCCCCGGCACCGAGGAGCTGTTCAGCCTGCTCCAGATCAAGCGCCACTTCGATGAGCAGAAGTATGATGTGCTGGTGGTCGATGCCGCGCCCACCGGCGAGACGCTGCGGCTGCTCTCGATGCCCGATATTATGCGCTGGTGGATCTCCCGGCTCTTCCCGATCGCCCGCGCCCTGCTCAAGGTGGTCCGCCCTGTCGCCAAGCGCGTCACCGATATGCCGATCGTCAACGACGATGTGCTCGGCACGGCCCAGGAGGCGATCGACGCCCTGGTGGCCGTGCGCACTATCCTCACCGACCAGCAGGTGACCACCGCGCGCATCGTGATGAACCTGGAGAAGATGGTCATCCGCGAGGCCCAGCGCTCGCTCACCTACCTCAGCCTCTTCGGCTATGCGGTGGACGCCGTCGTGATCAACCGCATCCTGCCCCTCGAGGTGGACGGCCACTTCGCCTCGTGGCGCGCGATGCAGCAGGAGTACGCGCCCCAGGTGAACGAGATGTTCGAGCCCCTGCCGATCCTGCGCTCGCCCCACTTCTCGCGCGAGATCATCGGCACCGAGCTGCTCAGCACCCTGGCCGACAAGCTCTTCGGCGACACCGACCCGGCCGCGTTCCTCTACCGGGGCCCGGTGCAGCGGGTTGAGAAGACCGGCGATGGCTACGACCTGATCGTGCCCCTACCCTTCGCCTCCGAGGACCAGGTACACCTCGCCCAGAATGCCGACGAGCTGCTGATCTCGGTGGGCTGGCACCGCCACCGGATCGTGCTGCCCCAGTCGCTCGCCCGCCTGCGCGCTCTGGACGCCTACTTTGAGGATGACGCCCTGCGCGTGATCTTCCGTAAGGGCGCGGCGTAGTTGCGGCTCGGCGCTGATCTGGGGCCGTGAAGATGCCCCAGATCAGGGTTCTGTTTGGGTGTGGATCCTAACTCCTGTGCTATAATGCACCCCACCCAAACACGGCTGTTTAGGCGCCCCCCGGGGGCGTCTCTGTTTGTACGCGCCCACCGGGCGCCTCGGGCGTGAGCCTTAGGAGCATCTATGAAGCTGACATGTCTCCAGGAGAATCTCAAGCGCGGCCTCGCTATCGTGAGCCACGCCGTAGCGGGCAAGAGCACCTTGCCGGTTCTCTCGAATGTGCTGCTGGCTACCGATGGCGGCCGGCTCAAGCTGGCCGCCACAAACCTGGATGTCGGCATCACCCACTGGATCGGCGCGCAGGTGCAGGAGGAGGGCGCGATCACGGTGCCGGCCAAGCTGCTCGCCGATGTCGTCAGCGGCCTGCCGAATGACCGCGTCACCCTGACCCTCGACGCGCGCACCCAGACGGTGAAGGTCGAGTGCGCCCGCTTCACCAGTAACATTAAGGGCATTGAGGCTGAGGAGTTCCCCACCATCCCCACGGTGAGCGACCGCCAGCCGACGGTGAGCCTCGCGCCGGCGACCCTGCGTGAGGCGATCGACCAGGTGGCCTTCGCCGCCGCCAGCGATGACTCGCGCCCGGTGCTGGCCGGCGTCCTGGTGCGCCTGCGCGACAGCCGGGCGGTTTTCGCCGCCGCCGATGGCTTCCGCCTGGCCACCCGCGTCATCCAGCTCCCCGAGCCGGTCGCCCAGCCCCAGGAGTTTATCGTCCCGGCCAAGTCGCTCATGGAGCTGGCCCGCATCGCCGCCGACAGCGAGGGCACGATCTCGATGACGATCACCCCCGGCGGCAGCCAGGCGCTCTTCCACACCGATAACACCGAGCTGGTCTCGCGGCTGATCGACGGGAAGTTCCCCGACTTCGAGCGGATCATCCCCAGCCAGTACCTCACCCGCAGTATCCTCGATACGGCCGAGCTGGCCAAGGCGGTGAAGCTGGCATCCTACTTCGCCAACTCGAGCCAGAACGTGGTCAAGCTTACGATCGAGCCCGGCGGCGAGCTCGGCCCCGGCCGGCTGGTGATCAGCTCCAACGCCGCCGAGGTGGGCGATAACACCGGCGAGATCGATGGTATGATCCACGGCGATGGCGGCCAGATCGCGCTGAATGTGAAGTACCTCGCCGAGGCCCTCGCCGCGATCAAGACGGCCCAGGTGGCCCTGGAGACCCAGACGGCCCAGAGCCCCGGCGTCTTTAAGCCGGTCGGCCAGGAGGGCTACGTGCATATCGTGATGCCCATGAGCATTCGCTGAGGAGTAGGGAACAGGGAACAGGGAACAGGGCTGTGCTCCCTGTTCCCTGTTCCCTGTTCCCTAAAATGCTTGTAGAATGCCACCCCATCGGCTATAATGGGCCGTGCCCAGATGTAAAGTGTTTCCTCAGAGGGAGCTGCGTGTGAGCGTCACGTCAATTGTCCTAGTGCATGCCCACGCCCTCTTCCGTGAGGGTCTGCGCCACCATCTCTCTGCCCAGCCCGAGTTTCGCATCGCCGGCGAGGCCGGCAACGGCCAGCAGGCGATCCAGCTCGTCGACTATACCGACCCCGACCTGGTGCTGATGGAGGTGGATCTGCCCGGCGTCAATGGCCTGGAGGTTTCCCGGGCCATTAAGCGCACCCACCCCCACGTCGCCATCCTGCTCTTCAGCTCGGCGATGGACGGCCAGCAGGTGGTGAAGGCCATCCGCGCCGGGGTCGCCGCCTACCTGCCGCGCAACATCGAGTGGCCCCACCTGCTCACGGTGCTCAACGATGTGCGCAGGGGCGACTACCCGATCAACGAGCTGGTGATCTCGTTGCCCGAGGTGGCCGGCCAGGTGCTCGCCGCCTTCCGCCAGATGGTCGTCGATGAGGATACCCAGAGCATCTTCTCGCCGCTCTCGCCGCGCGAGCTTGAGGTGCTGGAGCTGATGGCGGCTGGGCGCACGAATAAAGAGATCGCCCTGAGCCTCGATATTAGTAACCAGACGGTCAAGAACCACGTCTCCTCGATCCTGCGCAAGCTCGCTGTCAACGACCGCACCCAGGCGGTGGTCTACGCAATGCGCCGCGGCTGGATCAAGGTGGTGCTCCCAGGCGACTGACCGCCGCACCCTTCGATAGCCCCCGACGCCGCACCTCGCTCGTGAAAGGGGAAAGGCAAGATATCTGTGAAGCCCCTGCGCCATAGAGTCGCCACCGCCCTGGTGATGCTCCCCCTCGCCCTCGCCACGCTCGTCTCCGGCTGCGAGCTGTCGTCGGTCAGCGATAGCGAGCGGATCGCGAATGTGGAGACGATCCGCGCCGGCACGCCATCGGCCACCTTAACGGTCACCACCACGCTCTCGCCCACGGTGACAACGACCAGCACCCCCACGGTAGGCCCCTCGTCGACGCCGACCGCCACGCCGACCGCCACCGAGACGGCATTGCCGCCGACGCCGACGCCGAACCCGGCCCTCGCCGGATTCAGCTTCTGCAACCAGGCCAGCGCCGGCGCGAGCGGGCGCTTCTCGGCCCAGCTCACCGATGTCGCCGCCAGCGGATTTCCGGCCTTCGACCAGGTGACGCTCAGCTTTGACCCTGGCCCCGAGTCGGCGCCTGTCCACGCCGGGGCCAGCTGCGTCAGCGCCGATGATGCGGTGGCCCTCAGCGGCGTTGTCGGGGCCCCCGGCCGCTACACCCTGCGCGTCGAGCTGCCCGGCTGGCTGCGCGATGCGCGCTTCAGCTCCTCGCCGATCACTCAGACCCTGGCCTTCAGCACCACCCGCACGATCAGCGGGGCCAGCTTCATCGCCTCGCCCGACCCTGAGGCCGGCGTGACGATGCTGATTGGCCTGAAGGAGGCCCTGCCGTACCGGCTGACCGTCCAGCGCAACCCCACCCGCCTGACGATCGCCGTCGCCCGCAGCGCGACCCTGGTTGCCTCTAGTGATACGCTCCAGGTACCAACCGGCGGCGGCAAGCCCGATCTCGCCGGGCCGCTCTTCTACCTGTACGACGGCGATATCTGGCGTGTCGATGGCCAGGGCGGCAAGCCGAAGAACCTGACCGACTCGCCGGAGAGCGAGACGGCGCTGGCGATCAGCCCCGACCACGCCCAGATCGCCTTCTGCCGCGCCGCCCCGGGCCTCGACCCAGCCGACGCGAACCTGGCCGTGCCGGGCGCGCTCTGGACGATGTCCGCCGCCGGCGGCGACGCGAAGCTCCTGGCCCAGGTGGGCGTTAGCTGCGCCGACCCGACCTTCAGCGGCGATGGGAAGACGGTGGCGTTCGCTGTGGACGAGACTGGGGCCGTGCCGACCCAGCGGGCGATCTTCACCGTGCCCGCCGCAGGCGGCACCCCGCAGCGCGCCCAGGCCGCCGGCGACGAGTGGAGCCGATACTCGCCTCAGTGGCTCGCTGGCGGCGCCCTGATCTACGCCGCCGAGGCGGAGGACGGGCGCAGCACCCTCTTCCTGCGCGCCCCTGACGGCGCGGTGCTGGATGTGGGCGCCGCGATCCTCGTCGGCGACACGGGCACGGCCCGCTACCGCGCGCTCGGCCGCCCCCTCGCCTCGCCCGACGGCTCGCGTGTGGCCGTCGAGGCTCTGCGCAGCGACACCCCCGGCGCCGACACGGTGATC
>JBAXES010000041.1:0-14427 GCA_037140315.1 Chloroflexales bacterium | reverse complement strand
CGCCGCGCCCGCCCTGGCTAACGCCGCGCGCCTGGCCGCCACCCGCGCCGCCAACGCCGAGCAGCGCGTGGGCGACACCCCCGCACCTGTCGACGTCACACAGGCACCCGCCGCGCCCGTGGCCACCCTCGGGCTCCTGCTTATGGCGGCGGCGCTTGGGGCCTTCCTGGCCGCCTTCGCCCTGCCGGGCGGGCTGCCCGGCCTGAGCGCCTCGCTGCTCGGCCCCGAGCCCAAGGCCTACTGGTATCTCGCCCGCTCCACCGGATTCGTCGCCTACGGCCTGCTCTGGCTCTCCATGATCCTCGGGCTCATGATGAGCACCAAGCTGGCCCGGCGCTGGCCGGGCGGCCCCGTGACCTTCGCCCTACATCAGCATGCCAGCATCCTGGGCCTCGCCGTTGGCCTGTTCCACGCCCTGATCCTGCTGGGCGATCGCTACAGCAACTACACCCTGGGCCAGATCCTCATCCCCTTCGCGAACCCCGGCAGCACGAGCCTCTGGGTCGGGCTGGGCCAGGTCGGCCTCTACCTGATGGGCATCGTCGGGCTAAGCTTCTACGTCCGGCCCCTGATCGGGCGGCCCGTCTGGCGGCTCATCCACGTGATCAGCTTCGTCATCTTCGGGATGGTGCTCTGCCACGGAGTGCTGAGCGGGAGCGACACCGGCACGGTCTGGGCGCAGGCGCTCTACTGGCTCAGCGGTGGGAGCGTGCTGTTCCTCACCCTCGACCGCGTGCTGGCCAAGGTGCTGCTG
This sequence comes from Chloroflexales bacterium, assembly GCA_037140315.1. Lineage (GTDB taxonomy): Bacteria > Chloroflexota > Chloroflexia > Chloroflexales > Chloroflexaceae > Oscillochloris. Next base: position 13,673 of record JBAXES010000041.1, on the reverse strand, counting down.
CCCGCGACCGCCGCCCGCCCCGCGTCAGCGCCGCCCGTGCGCGAGCGGCTCGTCGAGGCGTGAGCGCCACAACCTGGCGGGCAGGCGGCTTATCTGGATGGGGCAAGCCGGATCAAGGTGATCGCGTATGGCGCGAAGGTGTAATCAAGAAAGCCATCGATAGTGCCGAGATCCTTCGCCGGCGCGTCAGAGAAATCGGTGGCTGGGTCCGAGACCCCATTAAAGGTGATCTCCGTAGCCTCCAGATTCTTTGCGGCAACGACATTCGCTGTGGCGTGGCGGGCGCCAGCTGCGCCAGCGATCAGGACCCGCGCATCGAGCGGCTTATCTGTCTTGTTGATCGCGAGGACGCTTATCGATCCATCCGCTGAGCGACCGGCATAGACGCTCAGTGTCGTCTCAGCGGGCAGGGGCGACTCGACCGGCAATAGGGCATTGCCAAACTGGCTCCAGAGCCGCATCGCGTAGTACTGGGGCGCGCGCTTCCCGCTATCAACATCAATCACACCATAATCCGTACCATTGTTGGCCTTCCCATTCGCCAGATTCCACTGGTTCGCCATCGTCACGCCGTTGACCGCCATCTGTCCGATCATATCGGCGATGAAGAGCGCGTTGGCAGCCCGGGTCATCAGCTGACCGTTATCAAGATCCTGGAAGGCAGCCAGGTTGTACTCGGTGACGGCGACGGGCGCGCGCCGGCCATTGGCAAGCGTGTCGAAGGCGGCGTTGGTCGAATCCATCGCGTCTTTCCAGACATTTTGAGCGCTCGATAGGATCGCCTCCGCGCTCTTAGGCTGCTTGTCGTATGGGTAGTAGTGGATGCTGTAAAAGTCGAGGTCCGCTCCGCCCTTCTCGATGACCTTATTCCCCCAGCCCGACCAGTCGCCGGGGTGGGGCACGCCGACGGCGCCGACCATAATCGTCGGATCGACGGCCCGCATAGCGGCCCGGAACTCCAGATACCCCTCGTGGCGGTCGGCGCCCGAGCCCTTGCCAAGCATATACTCAGTGCCGTCGCAGGTCCAGACATCTTCCCAGCCCCAGGAGGCGCACTGATCGCCGCCGCTGGCAGGTTTGGCGCCATACACCTCGTTGCCAACCTCCCAGAGCGTGATCGGCAGCGGCTTGGGGTTGCCATTCTTTGCGCGCAGCTTCGCCCAGTCGCCCACCGTCTTCCAGTCACGGCCACGGACATCAACACCTATCAGGGTGGTGTCATCAACCGAGCCGTTGAAGAACGCCACTAAGGCAGCGGCCTCCTTCGCAGTCCCATTGATCGAGACGGTCCACATGGCCTGCAGCCCAGTGGCGCGCACAAAGTTGAGGAAGTCGGTCGGCTTCGCGGCCCACGTCCAGTAACAGCCATCGCCATCGCCGGTCTCGCAGGCCAGCCAGCTATAGCTGGAGCTCCAGCTGCCGCCAGGGATGCGCACCACCGACGTCCCGAGGGCAGTGGTGAGAGCACGGATCTTATCGCTGCCAAGGCTATTCGGCCCGACCCAGGCCGGGAGGTTGGTGCCAAAGAGACGGGCATCGAGCGGGGCGGCGGCGGCGGCGGCGCTCACCGTGATCACCGGACGGCCGTCAGCAGGGCTGGGGGGTGCCACCATCGCCACGGTGGAGGCTGGGGTCGGAGGTGTGTCGCCTGTGTTAGGCCCCTGCAATGTGGGCTGGGGACTCGTGCCCGGAGAGGATGTCGGCAGAGGGGTGGTCGAGCAACCGCCCATGGAGAGCACACTCACGACGAGCATGAGCAGAACGTATTGTGGTCGCACAGGAAAAACCTTCTAGGCCGCTAAGCGCTATACGCCGAGCGCCCGTCATCGGGTCGTTGCCGACGCTGAGGTTCTGACAACAAAGCGGTGCAAGATATCGGCCCAGCGGGGCGTGACGACCGAGGCGGAGAACGCATCTGAGACGCGCTGCCGACCGACTGCGCCCATTCGCGAGGCAAGTGAGGGATCTAACAACAGACGCGCTAGGTTATCGACCAGATCTGTAGGCTGATCTGGGTAAGAGAGCAGGCCGGTCACGCCATTGACCACAATCTCAGGCACGGCGCCAGAGTAGTAGGCCACCACCGGGAGGCCAACAGCCATCGCCTCTAGAAAAACCAGGCCAAACGGCTCCATTTCAGAGGGCAGCGCGAAGACATCGGAGCCCTGCATCAGGGCGGGGAGATCGTAGCGGTGTCCGGCGAAAACAACCGCATATTCTATTCCGAGCTCGGCGACGCGCTGGCGCAGCACTTCCGGGTAGCCTGAGCGATTGAGGGTGCGGCCGCATATCAGCAGGCGTGCATGCGGGATGCGGGCGAGGAGCGTGGCGAATGCATCAAACAGCGGGAGGTGTCCCTTCCGCGGGTCGAGCCGGCCGGCGGCGATGATCACCGGTGTGTCAGGCCCCCAGCCAAACTCTGCGCGCATGGCAGCCCGGTCAGCGCGCGGGAGAAACGCGTCGGGGCTGATCAGGTTCGGCACCGTACTAATGGCTGAGGGTGGGATACCCTGAAGCAACGCATTCTGACGGATAAACTCCGAGACCGCGATCAGATGTTGGCTACGCTGTATGGCATGTAGGACATCGGCGCCGAGCCATGAGCCAAAGATATAGTGGATGTGAATGACATGGGGGATCTGAAACAGGCGCGATAGCACGCGGGCTAGGCGCACATCATATTTCTGCTGCGATGTGTACAGCAGATCGGGCCGTATCGCGCGCACCTGGCTGAACACGGTGCGGAGAGCGACTGGGAATGTGCGGAGCATCATCAGGGCGCGCTGCGAGCGGCTGGGCCTCGGCGTGATCGAGAGGTCACGCCCGAAATCAATATAGCGCACGTGATCCGGCCAGGGGAAGCTCATCGCATTATCGCCAGTTGCATGCGCCCCCCGCTGCCAGAGAAAGTAGCTCTCTATCCCGTGAGCGGTGCCGCTCTCCGCAAGCATCTTGTGGACCTTGTACTCAGATGTGAGGTGGTCGATAGATGCGTGGATAAAGAGTACGCGTGTGCGGCTAGCCTGCACAACATGATCGACTGACGAGCGCTGTGTCACAAGATGTATCTCTCCACCACATATTAGCAGACGAATACAGATCCACAGAGCTGTAGCGCGAACAGAGGCACCGGCACGAGAAATTCGTCCAGCGCCGGTGTCCATCCTCATGGCCGCGCTACGGCTGTGACCCGTTCAGTTCTAACCAGGGGATCGTAGCACAGCTGCGCAGTCTTCACAACACCGTTGGGTCTGCTGCTTATGTGCGTCGCCCGCTGCGGCTGGGTCGCGCCCGCATTCGTCGTCGGCGTGCGCTGCGGTGGAACGGCAGCGCGCGCAGAAAAGCGGGCCTCGGGAGGTTCGCGCTCCCGGGGTCCGCTTGCGGCGGCGGCGGCGATCTACTGGATTGTGAAGGGGATGAGAACCTCGTGCTGGCTCACCAGGCCGTGAACGACCAAGGAGTAGCTGCCCGGGTTGAGCCCGGCGGTCGCGGTCCAGAAGATCTTGACGACCCCGTCCGTGCCAGCCTGGGCCTGCAGCGGCCTAGTGGTGCCGCCGATCTTGTTGGGACTGTTCAGCGGCTCAGTGGAGATCACCTTGCCGTCGGGCGTATTGATCCAGTAGGAGACGTGCTCGCCATCAACCACGGTCGATCCCACGAAGCCGGTGGCGTGGAAGATGAACAGCGTGCCGACCGGGCCGGCGGCGGGCGTCACGTTCGATTGGGTCTCGATCTGGCTGCCCGCCGCGTTGATCGTGAAGGGGATCACCTTCTGGACGCTGCTCGCTAGGCCGTGGATGACGACCGAGTAGCTGCCTGGGATCGCGTTGCTCGGCGCCGTCCAGTAGATGGTCACGTTGCCGTTGGCATCGGCCCAGTCCAGCAGCGGCGTGGTGGTCCTGCCGCTCTTATCCGGTTTGTCCAGCGGCTTTGTCGCAATCACTGTGCCATCGGGCGTATTGATCCAGTAGGAGACGTGCTCGCTGTCCTGGAAGCCGGCGGACTCGAAGATGAACGGCGTACCGGGTACGCCGACAACCGCGCTGGTGGTTGGCGTCGCCTCCGCTGCGTAGCTTGGCAATGCCACGGCAAAGGCGAGCGCCCCCGCCGTCAGCCCTGCGCCAATCCAGCGCCCGATCATCGATGTGTTCATACCCGTGTGCTCCTTACGTAGCCTGCAGATCTCATGACATCGCTATCGTCAACGCGGTCGAGGCAGGTGATCCTGGCGCACCTGGTGTATCCTCATCGCCCGCCGCTCTGGCTGCTGCTGTCGTGCGGCCTCGTTGACAAGATCAGTGTAGTGAGACTCGCCATCTGCGGACAGTAGGAAAACCCTGGGGTTGCGCACGGGAAAGACCTTAGATCTGGGCGGGGAGCGTGAGCGGCAGCGGAGATCGTGACGCCCCGCTCAGCTGGCGGCGGCGTGCGGGAAGCTGGCGGTGATCATGACGCCACCCCTGGCGGTAGTCCCAACCGTGATCGTCCCGCCGGCGGCGGCGGCGCGCTCGCGGATCGTCAGCAGCTCCAGCGCCGAGCTGGTCACATCGGGGATGGTGGGGTTATCAATGCCATCGGCGCAGTCGCCACCGATGCGCAGCGCGATCATCCCGGCCTGCTCCGCAACCTGGATGCGGATCGCACCGACGCCGGGTGTGCGGGCGAACATGGTGGCCGCATCGTGGGCGATCCGAAACGCGGCGCCCTCCACCGCGGCCGACGGGCGGGTGCCGAGGGTGGCGGCCTCCAGAGTGATCGCCATCCCGCTCGTCGCCACGATCAGATCGACGCTCGTGCGGATGGCCTCGATCAGCCCAAAGTCATCGAGCGCCGACGGGCGTAGGTCGAGCGATAAGGCGCGGAGCTGATCGAGCACATGGTCGATGGCCACCATGCTGTGGCTGAGCTGTGTCCGCACGGCCTGGTCAGATGCCATGTCGTCGAGGATCTGCAAGTTGAGCTGGAGCGCGGCGATATCCTGGCTGATCGACTCGCGCAGGGCGGTGGCGATGGTGAACCGCTCAACCTCCTGGCGGGTGAGCAGCTGGTGCGAGAGCGCCGTCAGCTGATCATTCGCGGCGCTCAACGCGGCGGTCTGCTGCTGGACGCGGTCGTCGAGCTGGGCGTTAATCACGCTGAGTCCGTGCAGCGCGTGGTTGCGCGCGCGCAGCGCGAGCAGGGCGACGCCCATTGTCTCCGTGCCGATGAGCAGCCCCAACAGGCTCCCGCTGATGATCAGCTGCGCCGCGCGCCGCAGGCTGATCGTCGTCTGGGCGGTACGCCCGGGGAGCATCTGGCGCTCCTCCTCCTCCATCGCACGGATCAGGTTCTCAATCTCGACAGCCGTTGCCTGGGCGCGCAGCGCCGTGGCGCCCCCGCCAAGGGCCGCATTCATCGCCGCGACGCGTGCGTGCAGCAGCGGATCCAGCTGATCGAGCCGCGCCTGCTGGCCCGGGCTATCGGCGGTCAGGGTGCGCAGGTCGGCGATGGCCGGAGCGATGGTCGCCACCGCCTGCCGCATCGCGGTGAGCGCATCCGGCGGAAAGGTAACCGGCATCAGCTGCATGCCGGTGTCTAGCACATGCACCGCGCCGCTCAGGCTCGCCAGCCGCTCCAACACCTGGTGGGTGGTGCTGACGACGCTCGCATTGCGTGCCAGGGCCGCGTTTTCCTGATACCCCAGCACGCTGATGGCGACCAGCAGCGCAAGGGTGATCACAAACCCGGTGAGAAAGAGGAGGATCGTGACGCGCCGCATGGGAGCCCTTCAGCGTACGTGGTTTCATCATCGCGCCGTGCCAGGCGTATTGTAGCGCACGGCACCATCAAGCGATCAGCATAGCACGCGCGTGGGGCGGGCGCACCTAGGCATGTCCTGGGGTTGGTGGGGGGGGAACTATGGGGTTAGGCATCAGCGGAGATCATCCCGGTGCGCAGGGCGTAGCGCACCAGCCCGGCGACATCGTGAATGGCGAGGCGCTCCATCAGCTGCGCGCGGTGCATCTCCACCGTCTTGGCGCTGAGCGTCAGCACCTGCGCGATCTCTTTGGTCGTGCGGCCCTCGGCGATCATCTGGAGGATCTCGCGCTGGCGCGCGGTCAGCGGCTCCGGCGGCGCGGCGTCAGCGGACGCGCCGCTGGCATGGTCGCGGTAGCCGCCGATCACATGCTTGGCCGCCGCCGGGCTCAGGTAGGTCTCGCCGCATGCCACCGCGGTGATCGCGAACTCTAGCTCGGCCAGCCGCGCGCCCTTGAGCAGGTAGCCGCTCGCGCCGACCCGCATCGCCTTCAGCACATAGTCGCTGGTCGCGTGCATCGAGAGCATGATCACGCGGGTCGCGGGGAACTCACGTGCGATCTGCTCGGCGACCTCCATGCCATTCAGCTCGGGCATCGAGATATCGAGCAGCGCCAGGTCGGGCCGGTGCTGGGCGATCAGCCGCAGCGCCTCGCGCCCGTTGTCGGCCTCCGCCACCACAGCGACATCAGCGATGCGCTGGATCAGGGCGCTGATGCCGGCCCGCACTAGCTCGTGGTCGTCGGCCAGCAAGACTCGTACCGGTGCCATCGGTCTGCCCCCTCTCGGGAACGGCGGTCAGGAATCACTGGCTGCGGCAGGCGGCGCGAGCGGGAGCCAGGCCCGTACGGTCGTCCCCTGACCGGGTGTGGACTCGATCGTCGCGCGCCCGCCGATCAGCGCGGCGCGCTCCTCGATGTTCAGCAGGCCGAGGCTCGTGCCCCCGACCGCCCGTGCGTGCGCGGCCGCCAGATCAAAGCCGCGCCCATCGTCGCGCACCGTCAGCGTGAGCGCGCTGGCCTCCAGGCGGATCGTCAGCCAGACATGCGCGGCGTGGGCCGAGCGCAGAATGTTGGTCATCGCCTCCTGGGCGATACGAAAGCAGGTCGTCTCGACCGCGACGGGCGGCCGCGGGATCAGCGCCGGGACGTCGAAGGTGAGCGCGAAGCGCCCCTGTGCGGCGTTGCGTTCGCTATACCAGCGCAGCGCCTCTGCGAGTCCGAGATCGTCGAGCTGCGATGGCCGCAAGTTGAGCGCGATATCGCGCACCTGCGCGAGGACGTGCTCAACCGTCGCGATGCTCGCGGCGACAAGCTCCGGCAGCTGCGCGGGGTCGCCATCCAGGAGATCCTGTAGGTTCATCTGGATGATCGTCAGCTCCTGGCCAATCTGGTCGTGTAGCTCGCGGGCGAGCGCCCGGCGCTCATCCTCCTGGACGTGGAGCAGCTGGATCGAGAGGGTGTGCAGCCGGTCACGGCTGTGCTGCACCTCATGCAGCAGCCGCATGGGCGCGGTCAGCGGGAGGGCCCCGCCGACGCAGCCGATGATCTGCCCGGCATCATCGCGGAGCGGCTCAATATGCACCGTCGCGATCTGCCCCCACAGCTCGCGCTGATAGGCGAACGCGGTCCCGGCCAGCACCTGACGGTGTGCGTCGAGGCTTGCCTGGAGCGTTATGCGCGGCATGCCCAGGTGCGCAAGATACTGATCGACCGGCTGCCCCAGAAAGGGGGCGGGGTCACGCGGGAGATCCGCGATTCCGGAGCCAATGATGCTGGTGATGCACAGCGCGGTGTCGGTGGTCCACAGCACCAGCGGGATCTGGCGGTCGATCAGCGCCAGCTTCGCGTTGTTGATGGCGCGCTCCCGCACATCCGCCGCGTGTACGCGGGCGGCGGCCTGGCGATCCAGCTCCGCCACGACGAGCGTGGTCAGGTCGCGCAGGATATCATGGTCGTCGACGCTCCAGTGCCGCGGCGCACGCTCAATCCGATCAAGCACACCGAACGCGCCGCGCACGACCCCATCGGCCGTAGTGATCGGAACGCCAAGATAGGCGACACGGCCCACACCTATGATCGCCGGGTGCGTCTGCCACCACTGGTCGGTGTACGAGTCAGCGATGATCAGCGGCGACCTCGCCGCGACGACCGCCGCGCAGAAGGCGTCCGGAAGTGCGCGCTCGCGCAGATCCGCCTCAGCAGCCGCGCACGCGGCATAGCCGCGCACGCCCTGCTGATCCGCATCCGTGAGCGCGACCAGCGCGATCGGCGCACGCAGCAGCCGTGTGGCCAATCGCGCGAGGCGATCAAGCGCCGGGTCAGTGGGGGTGTCCAAGCAACGCATCGTCATTGGTGCCTCATGAATTTGCCGCGTGCCGACAAACTCCAACCGTCAGTAGCATATCAGGTCGATACCTCGTCCGTCCAGACCATCTGGCGTCGGCCGAGCGCGAGCACACCCACAATGTATAGTGTAGTAATAGTCATCGATAGATCTAGCGGGGAGGGTCTGACTCCTGCGTGGGGGGATGCCCGACACCGTCAGGGGTTCTCCGTGGGAAGGCGTGGCGCGTCGTGGCTCCAACCGCCTATCCATGCATCGCCCCTCCACCATATGGCGCCGGGGGCGGAAAGAGCGACCGGATCAATGGCACGAGCTGGGTACGGCAGTCGCCCTTGGTCAGAAAGCCATCGGCGCCCGCCTGCTGCGCCGCCACCGCATAGGCGGCATCGGTCGAGATGGTAATGACAATAATGCGCGGCGCATGCGGCACCTGCTTGATCCGGTGCGTCACCTCGATCCCGCTCATCCCCGGCATCGCCACATCGATGATCACCAGATCCGGGGCGCGCAGCGCGACCGCTTGGAGCGCCGCCACCCCATCGATGGCGGTGGCAATCACGACGACCTGCGGCGCGTGCGCCAGCAGCCGCGCCAGGGCCTCCAAGAAGGCGGGGCTGTCATCGACCAGCAGGGTGCGGATCAGTTGGGTTGGGGGCTCTGGCTCGGTGATCATCATCTCGCCTCTTGGGATATCGTCCTTCTACGTGAGGATGCCCCACGGAATCCTTGTCTCAGACACTCAGTGTACCCGCAGCATCGGCCTGGCGCTATGCGGAGAACCCTGGTGATGTGGCGGGAGAAGACCTGTATTCTGGCGAGACATGGTTTCAGGATCGACCATGGTACACGCGCGTGCGACCCTGACAGCAGGGATGTCCCACTCATAGTTGGAGCAGCAGCCAAGGGAAACGCGCATTCGCGATGTAGGGTTTTTGCTAGGCCGCTTTCTGAAGGGTGGCCCAGCACGCCAGTGCGGAGGCGCGCGCCGCGTATGTGCGATCCGTTGCAGGGATGGCGTATATTATAGGGGCGGCACTCACATACCTTTGTTTGATATGCGCGCCGCCGGTTGTGCCAAGCTACGCCCGCCGTCGTACAGGCAGCCGCCCATATAACAGACGAGGCCAAGGATAGCGCTTCCTGGCCCTGAGAGGCGAAACGAGGTCTCATGCCCTTCTCAGCCACCCACCGCAACATCAACGGCATCGCCTCCCTGCTCGCCATCGCGATCCTGCTCGGCGTCTTGGCATCGTCATTTATTGGCGGGGCCGCCGCGCAGCCCCTGGTGATATCCGGGTCGCTGACCCTCTTCCGCACTGGGAGCGGGAATGAGGGCATCCATGTGTCCGCCGGCCCGCCTGGCGGCAGCCTGATCGGATTGTCCTCGGCGCTCCAGCCGGCGACGATTAGTGTGACCTACCATGGATTCAGCGCCGAGGCCCAGACTGCCTTCGCGTACGCCGTCGACATCTGGGCCCAGCAGATCAGCTCGCCGGTGCCGATCCAGGTCGACGCCAGCTGGACACCCCTGGGGACAGATATACTCGGCTCAGCCGGGCCAACCTACATCATGCGCGACTTTGCGGGCGCCCCTCAGGCCGGCACCTGGTACCATGCCGCCCTGGCCAATAAGCTCAGAGGATCGGATCTTGCGCCGGGGTCCCCCGACATCACCGCGAACTTCAGCAGCGCGTTCAGCAGCTGGTACTTTGGCACGGACGGGAACACCCCGCCCGGTCAGTATGACTTTGTGACGGTCGTGCTCCACGAGCTCGCCCACGGGATCGGTGTCTCCGGCATGGCCAACGTCGATGGCGCGGGCAACGGCAGCCTGGGAGACTCCGGCTTCCCGAGTATCTACGACCGCTACACGACCGATAGCGCGGGCACGCCCCTGCTGAGCTACGCCAGCCCGGCGGCGTTAGGCACCGCGCTCAGGGCCAGCACCGTCTACTTCACCGGCAGCAACGCCAGAGCGGCGAACGGCAACGCCAATGTGCGGCTCTACGCCCCCGCAACCTGGTCACTCGGGTCGAGCTACTCCCACCTGGACGAGACGTTCAACGGTACGTCCAACGCGCTGATGACCTACTCGCTCTCTCCTGGCGAGTCGATCCACGACCCCGGCAACGTTGTGCGCGGGATCCTAAAGGATGTTGGCTGGACGACGGCGGCGCCGACCCCAACCAGCACCCCGACCGCCACCAGCACCCCGACCGCCACCAGCACCCCGACCATGACGCCAGTCCCAACGAGCACGCCTGGGGCAACAATCGTGCATGCGGTCACGGCACCGGCAGATCCGTCACAGCCGGTGACGGTTCCGCTGGAATCCCCAGCCGGTACGATCAATGTCACACTGAATGACCTTCGTTCGAGCGGCGTCATTACAACGCAGATCTCCACCAGCTCGCCAAGCCAAGCGCAGAGCAGCTTTACGCTTGTCGGTGTCAACTACGAACTCACCACCTCCGGGATCAGCTTTGGCCAGGCGACGCTCCAGATTCCCTACCGTGAGTCAGACGTGGCGGCCGCTGGGGTGCCGGAAGAGTCGCTGCGTCTCATGCACTTCGACCACGGCCAGTGGAAAGACATCACCACCGGATTAGACACCACCGCCAATATCATCACAGGGGTGACGGAGAGCTTCTCACCCTTTATGCTGGGTGTCCAAAAAACACAGCAGTGCGCGATCAGCATCAACACAGGCGCCGCGTACATCGGACATTTGGGTGTGCAGATCTTCTCAGATACGTCTGGCGCGGCAGAGATGCTGGTGAGCAATGACGCCGGGTTTGTGGGGGCACAATGGCAGCCGTATCACACAGCGCTGCCTTGGACGATGACCAACCCGGGCAATCGAGTTGTCACCCTGTTGACCTACGTGCGCTTGCGCGATGCCAACCTCCAGCTCCTCTGCAGTGGACTCAGCCTCGGCGACAACGTGATCTACGACCCGCTCGCACCAAGCGTGACGGCCACCATTATTCAGCCGCTGCAGCAGACACCGCACAACGCACAGACAGGGATGACGATCAGCGTACGGCTGTCGGCGCTCGATCAGCAGGGGGGCAGCGGGGTGACGGACATGCAACTCAGCACCGATGCCAGCTTCAGCGGTGCCGCGTGGCAACCATTCAGCACGACGGCCCAGATTGTCTGCCAGCCGGGCGACACCGTGTATGTGCGGGTCAGAGATGCGGTAGGTAATAGCTCAGATATCGTACACACGACGCTCGCGGGGCAACACGTGGTCGATCTCCCGCTGATCGCACGGTAAGTGCGCCGCAGACCAATCGTGCGGCATAGCCATGCACCCTGAGAGACTCACCAGATACGTCTTTGGGGCCTCACGGCGCGGGGGGCGATCAGCTCGGGAGGTCGCCCGCTACCGCGTCCAGAAGTGTCGTGATCTCGCTGATCGTCGCCCGCAGCAGCTCAGCCTCGGTTTCGCTGGCGGTCGGCATGTGGCGGCGGGCCGAGCGTATGGAGCGCTTCGTGCGCCCAAGCTGGTCGAGGAAGGACTTCGCCCACGCAGCGGTGGTTGTCACCGCTCCCAGGCACTCTTCTCGCTTCGCCTTCGCCACGAGGCGCGCAATGGTCGGCCCATCAATGGCGGGCTGACCTTCAGACGGCGTGGCTTTGGCCGCCAGTGCCTCAAGGTGCGTAAAGAGCGCGCTCACTCGCGTCGGCGAGAGATCCGCGTCACGAATCGCCTGGTGGAGCGGACGTGCCTGCGTCTCACGCAGGCGCAGGCGTGCGATCTGGATCTGCTGCTCAGGGGTGAATGCGAGCAATCGCACCAGTTCCATGCGCCGGGTGCGGCTCATCTGAAAGCGCTCTTCAACCGCATCCCAGGGCAAGTCGCCCATGGCATGCTTCATCTGGGCCAGCGCCCACGCCCGCTCCATATCGGTGAAGTCGGCACGATCCTCATTCTCAGCATACTGGAGCCGCACTCGGTCGATAGGCTCTGGCGGATCGACGATGATCGCGTCGATCTCGGCAAGGCCAACCAGCTGCCCGGCAGTCCAGCGACGATGGCCGACTAAGATCAGGTAGCGCGCCGCTGGATAGTCACTGCTTATGCCAGGGTAGACGATGATCGGCTGGATCTGGCGCTGCTGGAGCGAGCGGCCGAGATCGAGTAATGATGCGACAAGATCGGCATAGGCTGGGGCCGGTTTGCCATCAACGAGGAGATCAGCGGGTGGCGGGAGCAGCCGGGGCTGGCGAAGATCAGGGCGGGTATCAGGGGCAATTGCCGTAAATGCGAGGCGCTGCACGGCGCGGCCAGCCGCAACGTGATCAAGGGCCGAGATGCCGAAGTGGGCCTCTAGCGGGAGGGCACGGGCGAGATCGGGCGCATCGCCAGCGGCGGTTGCATCAGATGGGTCCGGGGCCGCTGCTGCCGCTTCGGCGGGCCGCTTCTTCAACGCCGCAGCTCGCTCGCGCATGGCTTGAAGCCGATCATTGGAGGGCTTCGATGTCACTGATTGCCATCCAGTTCTACCAACTCGTCTACGAGCTGGATGAAGAGGTTGCGCACCTCACCTGAGTCGGTGCCGCTATAGCGAAACACGCTCTGTTGCATCAGGGACGAGTCTCTCAGCGCGGCCCTGATTGGCAGCGTGGTTTGAAGCAGCAGATCACCATAGTCAGTGCGGAGCATCTGGTCAAGGATCTTGTCCGCGTTACTTCGCGGGGCATACTTGTTTCGCACGAGGCTGGTCTGAAGATCGGCGTTGATATTACGCGAGCGAATCTGCTGCACCGAGGTGATCAGTGCATGGAGGGCGCGCACCACCAGATCCTCTGGCTGCACTGGCACCAGGCAGCGCGTCGCGCTGGCCAGAGCCATCGCGAGCACCGGGCCACGTGCCGGCGGGAGATCAAGCACCACGACATCGAATGGCGCGCTTGCGCGGTCAAGATCGGCGAACGCCTGCTGGAGCAGAAACAGGCCGCTCATTGGCGCGGCGCTGAGCTGAGCAGGCAGGCCCGCCATCAGCTCGTGGGCCGGCAGCACATGGATGCCCTCTGCGGTCAACACCAACCGGTCGAGTACCGAAGCCGCGTTCGCCCGATCTTTGATCCCATCGTTGAGCAAGCCGAGGACGGTCTCATTTGGCGCAATCTGCTCGGTGTCCACGCCGAGCCAGTGGGAGGCGCTCGCCTGCGCGTCGAGATCAACGAGCAGCACCTTAAGGCCGAGATGCTGGAACGCAGCGGCGAGGTTGACCGCGAGGGCGGTCTTGCCGCACCCACCTTTCTCTAGAGCTACTGCGTAGATGTGCATCCCTATCCCCTTTGCGCATACTGCGGTGCTATGAAGGCCATCTTACCATACATATCAAGCGCTGACGCTCTCGCGCGTGATCGCGGTTTCTCGGCATCCTATTGCGGTATATGCCAGGGGGACGATCATCGCGCCCCGAGAGGAAAGCCAATCATCGTATGCAATATCAAGCACTGGCGCTCTCGCGCGTGATCGCGGTTTCTCGGCATCCTATTGCGGTATATGCCAGGGG
>JBAXES010000040.1:0-14511 GCA_037140315.1 Chloroflexales bacterium | reverse complement strand
GGGCGGGGTCGCCGACCAGCTGGGCCAGGGCCTCCGCGAGGGCGTCCGCGTCGCCGGGGGGCACCAGCAGGCCCGCCTCCGAGCCGACTAGCTCGGGCAACGGGCCAACGGCGCAGCCCACCACCGGCAGGCCGTGGGCCAGGGCCTCGGCGAAGGCGATGCCGTAGCCCTCGTAGCGCGTCGGCATGGCGAAGATGTCTGCGTCGGCGTAGGCCTGCTCCAGCTCGGCGTCGCCCACCGCCCCGCGCACGATCACCCGCGCGCCCGCCGCCGCAATGGCCGCCCACACCTCCCGGGCGTATGCCGGGTCGGCGTGATCCTCGCCCACCAGCTCCAGGACATCAGCCGGCCCGGCGGCCCGGCCCCAGGCCCGCACCAGCTCCACAATGCCCTTGCGCGAGATCCACTGGGCCACACACAGCGCGCGGGCGCCAGCGGGGAGGGCGCGGGAGGGGCGCAGCCCCGCCTGCTCATCAAGCCGGTCGTAGCCGCCGGGGGCGACCATGATCCGCTCGCGGGGCACGCCGCGCCCGGCCAGGATGTCGGCCCCGTGGCGGCTCACCACGACCAGCCAGTCGGCCCGCAGCAGCGGGGCCTCCCACGCCAGCTCGTCAGCGTCCTGATGCCCTGATGCGACGCCCGGCAGCTCGTGGACCATGGCCACCAGCGGGCGCTCCTCCCGCCATGCGTCCAGCCAGGGGGCGACCGCCGCGCGGGCCAGGGCGTCCACCAGCAGCACATCGTAGCGGCGCGGGGCCACCCGCGCGCCCAGGCCGGGCGCCGCCGCCAGCTGCGCGGGCACGTCTGCCGCCGAGGCCACGAGCTCAGCGACGGTGGCCCCGCCCGCCCGCAGCCGCGCGAAGACCTCGCGGTGGTAGAGGTAGCCCCCGGTCAGCCGGGCGGTGTCGCCCACGGTGATGAAGCAGATGCGCATAGGGGTAGGAGGGTTTTGGGGAGGACTTCGTCCTCCCCAAAACCCACTTATAGATCGGAGCTGAAGGCGGCGTAGGCCCCGGGGTTCTCCCAGACCCGCACGCTAAGCGAGCGCAGCCCCCGCCCGCGCAGCGGCTCGGCCAGGCGACGCCAGCAGTAGCCGGCCAGGTTCTCGGCGGTGGTGTTGACACCCGCCAGCCCCGGCACCTCGCCCAGGTCGCGGTAGTGCAGCTCAGCCACGAGCGTGGCCAGCGCCGTCTGGAGGATGGTGATGTCGATCAGGGTGCCGTCGGCCCGCAGCTCTGGCCCCCGGACGGATACCTCAAGCCGGTAGCTGTGGCCGTGCATGCGGGTGGCCGGGCCGAAGTCACCGACCAGCCGGTGGGCCGCCTCGAACTGGGCGTTGACGCCGATCTCGTACATAAGGCTGCTCTTTCTACGGGTAGTCTAGCACAACCTGGACCACCCCCGCGCCCCCGGCGTCTACCAGGGCGTAGGCGTCTGCGGCCCGCTCCAGCGGCACACGCTGGCTGATCAGCTCGGCCAGGCGCAGCTGCGGCAGCAGAGCGGCCACGGTCGCCGAGCGGCGGGCATGATCCCAGCGCGGCCCGAGCCCGGGGCTCAGCCTCCCCACCTGCGAGCCGCGCAGCGTCACCCGCCCGCGGTGGAAGTGGCCGCCCAGGTCGAGGGCCACCGGCTTGCGCCCGTACCACGAGGCCACCACCACGGTGCCCTCGTCCATCACGCACTCGATGGCGCTCTGGAGGGCCGCCGGCGCGCCGCTGACCTCCACGGCCACGTCGGCGCCCCGCCCCGCGTTGATCTCCCGCAGCCGCGCAGGCAGATCCTCGCCCGGCTCCAGCGCAGCGTCGGCGCCCATTGCCAAGGCCAGAGCGCACCTGCGCGGCGAGGGCTCCACCGCCACCACCCGCGCCGCCCCGGCCATGCGCAGCAGCTGCGCCACCAGTAGCCCGACCACACCCTGCCCGAAGACGACGGCGGTCTCGCCCAGGCGCAGCGGCGTGTCGTGTACGATGTTCAGTGCCGTCTCCAGATTCGCGCAGAATACGCCGAGCGGCGGGTCGATCCCCTCCGGCAGGCGCAGGGCCAGCTGCGCCGGGGCCAGGTAGACGCTCTGGTGCGGGTGCAGGCAGAAGACCCGGTCGCCCGCCGCTATCCCGGCTGACCCCGGCCCTACGTCCAGCACCTCGCCCACGCTGGCATAGCCGTACTTGATCGGGAAGCCGAACCCGCCCGCCAGGGTCGGCAGATCCAGCGGCAGGCCTGGGTCAACTTGGCCCCGGTAGACCAGCATCTCGCTACCGTGGCTGATCGCCGAGGCGATCGCGCGTATCCGGATCTGCCCCGGCCCGGGCGGCGACACCTGCTCCGCGCGGATCTCTACGGCGCGCGGGCCGACGAACCAGACGGCGCGGGCGGTGAGGCTCTCGCTCATGGGTAGATCAACCTCCCCTCGATCACCAGGTCGGGGCCGTAGGGCGTGACCCTCACGTCGGCCAGGGCGTAGGCGTCGCCCAGGCGGGCAATGCCCAGGTCGCCCACTGCGTCGGTGCCAGCGCCGAGGATCTTCGGGGCCACCGTGACGGCCAGCCGGTCGGCCAGCCTGGCCCGCAGCAGCGCGGTGACCAGACGCGCCCCGCCCTCGACCATTAGCGAGCCGACGCCGCGATCCGCCAGGGCGGCCAGCAGCGCGGGCAGATCGACGCCGCCCCCGGCGGCCTCGGGCAGCTCTAGCAGGGTCGCCCCAGCGGCCAGCAGGGCCGCCCGCCGCACGGCCGGGGCCGCCAGCGTGTGGGCCAGGATCGTCCCTGCCGTCGCGCCATCGCGCAGCACGGCCGCCGACGCTGGAGTGCGCAGGGCGCTGTCGGCCACCACCCGCAGCGGGTCGCGCCCAGGGGTCAGCCGCACCGTCAGGCGCGGGTCGTCGGCCAGCACCGTGCCAACCCCGACCATGATCGCGTCGTGGCCGGCCCGCAGGGCGTGGGCAAAGCGCAGGCTCTCCGGCCCGCTGATCCACTGCGAGCTGCCGGACGCCGTGGCCGAGCGGCCGTCCAGCGTCTGGGCGTAGGCCAGGGTGATGCGGGGGCGGCTCACTTCTCGGCCGCCAGGCTGTACATCAGCGGGACGGCGGGCGCGCCCTCGGGCGGGTACACGCGCCGCCCCTCGCCCGCGCGCATCCTGGCGAATGGCCGCTCGCCATTAACATAGCAGTATTCGCGCAGGGCCATGACGCGCAGGCCCGCGCCGGCCAGGGCGCTCACCACCTCGCCGACGCCCCAGCGGTAGAGGTAGCACGGGTGCGGGTTGACGAATCCGGCCACGCCGGGGGCGAATCCGCCCGGGGCCAGGCCCGCGCCCGACTCGCCCACGTAGTCGCCCACGCCGGCGAGCTCCAGCAGCGCGCCGCCCTGCGGGTAGTCGTAGGCCAGGCGCCAGTCGCGGTCGAGCATGTTCGAGGCCGGGTGGAACTCGATCAGGGCGAAGCGCCCCCCCGGTGCGAGGACGCCCGCCACGCCGGCGGCGAAGGCGCCCAGGTCGCGCAGCCAGCAGATCGCGCCGTACCCGCAGTAGACCCGGTCGAAGCGCTCGCCGGCGGCACCGGCCTCGTCCAGGTAGTCGCAGACATCAGCGCGCAGGAACTGGGCCGGGATGCCGGACTCAGCGCTGAGCTGGCGGGCAAGGCCCACCGCCTCATCGCTGATATCCACGCCCGTCACCTGCGCGCCGAGGGACGCCAGGCTCAGGCTATCCTGGCCAGCGTTGCAGAGCAGGTGCAGCAGGCGGCGGCCCGGCAGGTCGCCGAGCAGCTCGCGCTCCTCGGGGAAGAGCGTCAGCCCGCCGGCGCGCAGGAAGGCGGCCTGGCCGGGGCGGTGGCTGTGGTGGACGCGGGCCGCCGCGTTCCACGAGCGGCGGTTTGACTCTTGATGCTCAAGCATAGGTGGTGCTCCTGCCGTCAGGACGAGATTTTTACGCCTGCGGCAGCGCGGTACAAACTATCTTTGCATCAGGTGTGCGCGTTGCAGACGCACACACCTGATGCAGAAAGTCGGTTGTTTCCGCGCTGCCGCAGGCGATCAGAAATCATCGTCATCCTCGTCCTCGGTCACGCCGAAGAGCCGCAGCCACTCGGCGATCTCGGCCCCGCTGAGCGGTCGGTCGTTGCGCTTCTCATACAGCGACGCGTTCGGCTTCGGCGCATCGAGGGCCTCCAGGCGGCGGGCGAACTCCTGCGAGCTCATCACCGGCACCCCGTGGGCGCGGGCCGCCCCGGCCACCGCGTTGTCTGAGCTGACCACATGCCACTCGTCGCGCCGTCGCACCGCCCGGATGCGCCGGATCAGCTCGCTGTCGGCGTCCGAGGGCGACTTGGCGAAGCGCGCCTCCACCCCGTAGCCGCTCAGGTTGTCCGGGTGACCGTAGACCCCGCCGTCGAAGATCACCACCACCCTGCGGCCGCGCTTCCTCGTGGCGTAGCGGCGCAGGCGCATCACCAGCTGCGCCTCGTCGTCTGCGTCCGCCAGGCTGATGCTGCGCATCTGCCCGATCAGGTTGTGGCCATCGATCAGGATCGGCATGGCGCTAGGCTATCTCGATTCGGCCCTCGGCCCGGTGCAGCGTCACGCCTGCCAGGCGCGCGCTGGCGAGCTCGTTCGGCTCAAGCTTGTGCAGTCCGCCGCCGTAGACACGCCCGCCCGCGATCAGCGACTCGGGCGTGGTGCTGTTCAGTGCCCGCAGGATGCCATCGTACAAGGATGGGTCTGTCTGGAGCGCGTGGGCCAGGATTGGCTTTGGGTAGAGCATGAGGTAGACGTTTGGCACGGTTGCCCGCGAGCGGTTTAGGATAAACCGAAACGGCTCCCCGCTCTTGCGCTCCTTGCGCCCCATGTATGGGCACAAAAATGGAGCAGCCGGACGAACCTCCTGCGCGTACCACGGGCTTCTGTGCGCGCAGATATACCCCTCGTGGACGCCTGCCGCAACCCCCTCCTGCAAATAGTTCCATAATCCAGCATAGCGTTCGCGGATCGCAGCCTCGGGAAGATTGCAGCTGAGGAGATACTGTGGTCTCTCAATCAGCGGGTCGCCACGCTCGTCGGCCTTGATCTCGTCGCCGGAGAGGTAACGTGGGCTTGGCAGTATTGGTATGAGAAAAGCGGATGGGATCGCATATGTTGCGACGACATCTGGCCCCACGATAAAGAACTTATTGGCCCCTGTCGCAATGCCGCGCTTGATCGTGAAAAGATCAGAAAACAGCGTTACCTCGCCGCTTTGAATAGAGGATTCTACTATGGAAGGGATACGTGTCCACTTAGAAATGCCTCTCAGATTGGTCGTGGAGACGCTATCCTCAAGACGTGGCGCTGAGACCGTGCCGCCGTAGGTGAAGCGCACGCGATGATCGAGCGGGGGCGGGTCATTGCGAACCCACACCACCGCAGATGAGACCAGCGCGTCATCGAACTGCGCGTCCTGCGGGTCAAAACGATGGATATGTAACAGTGTTACTCGGCTTAGCAGGTACTCTTTGACCTGACGGCCATAATTCACATCCATGAACTCGCTCGGGATCAGCCATACGGCGATCCCACCGCGTTGCATCCATGTGTGGGCCAGGCAGAGGAAGTAGCAGTAGAGTCCCGAAAGCCCGCTGAGCCGAACCCGCGCACGCTGCTCAACCAGCTGTTGCAGCCGCTGTTTCTCATCGCTGCCAAGATGGTGATGCCGCACATACGGCGGGTTACAGATCAGAAGATTCGCCCGCTCGGCATCGAACAGCGGCGGATCGGCCTGGGTAAAGTCATCAATGTGCAGCTGGAGCGGCGTATTCGACCCGAGCTTGAGCGCCTCATCGCCATAGTGGTGGTCGATCTCATAGCCGGTCGCCGTGGTGATCTTCCTGTCCGCAAAGACATGCAGCAGGGCCGAGTAAAATGAGCCCGTGCCAATAGCGGGATCAAGAAAAGTAACGGGAGCATCCTCTGGCAGATAGTGGTGTGCGCGCTCTAGAATATCGTGCGCCAGGGCAGTTGGCGTCGCAAACTGGCCAAGCTTATTGCGCTCCAGCGCCGTCTTCGCCTGGTCGAGGCGCAGCTGTAGGTCAAGGCGCACACCCTCGCAGGATGCTGTGATCATGGCTTATAGTCCAAACTGCACGAGATCATCAATCCGATGCTCCCACACCCAGTCAATGCCCTCGGCGGCCTCATACCCAAGGTAGCCGCTATCAAAGTAGCCACACAGGAAGAGGATGAAGCGGACATCATCGCCGTAGGTCTTTTGTAGCTGTGCCATCTTCACGGCCTCTTCTTTCCGCCGCTTGTTTGTATTTGTGAAATCGCCTGCGGATTTTGCCTCAATCAGCAGCGGCAGCGCATCTGCTGGTGCGTACATAGGCATCACCACCGCATCAATTGGAATATTCACAGCTTTGTTGGAAGAGAGATAGACCGGGGTGTTGAAATAGGATGTCTTCTGAAGGGCCGTCTTGACGCGCTGGGTTGCTGTAACGCGGGTCTCTCTGTAGGTCAAAGGCGCAAACTGCATAAACCACTGGTTGTAGAAGTCAACAGACTGCGCCACATCTTGCTTCCAGAGATGCGGCTTATCAGCATTCACGGCCATTTGCCTGACCTCTCTATCTTAGCACAAAGGTACGAAATCCGCAAGCGTGTATCCTCTGCGCAGCACACGATCTCAGTATACCGCACCGTGTTGCCCTGCAACACTCCCCCGCGCCCCCGCGTCACATCCCCAGTGATGCGAGTGAGGAGGATATGATGCAGACCGACACCTCTCCCAGCCCGAAGACCCCGGACGAGGACTTCTACCGGCGCGGCCAGATGCGGCGCTGGGGCGGGCTGCTCCTGCTGGTCGGCGTGGTCTGGCTGGTCTTCGAGCTGACCAGCCGCGGCTCGCTCTTCGGCCTCGGCCTCGGCTTTGTCGAGCGCAGCGCGGACACGCCGGCCCGCAGCTTCGCCGCCGCACGCCTAGTGGTGCGCGGCGCGAGCGACAACATCTCCCTGGAGCGCGCCCCCACCGGCGATACGATCACCGTCGCCGTGGTGCGCCACGGCTTCGGCTGGAACGCCGACGCGGCCGGCGCGGCGGTCGGCCGGCTTGATGTGAAGATGACCCAGAGCGGCGATACGCTTCAGGTGGAGGTGTCGCGCGCTGGCTTTGCCGGCTTCATCGGCCGCTCGCCCTATGTCGACCTGCGCATCAGCGTGCCCGACGGCGTCGCCCTCGATGTGCAGACGGTCAGCGGCGACCTCAGCGCCGACGGCCTGCGCGCCGACGGCAGCCTCAGCACCACCAGCGGAGCTATCGACCTGGCCGATAGCTCCGGCGCGCTCCAGGTGCAGACGGTCAGCGGCGACATCACCCTGGGTGGCGCAAGCGGCCTGCTGCGCGTCCGCAGCATCTCGGGCGACATCGCCCTGCGCGACCTGCGCGATGCCCGGCTTGACCTTGAGAGCACCAGCGGCGATATCGCGGTCACCGGCTCCCTCGCCGACGGCCAGCAGAGCACGATCAGCAATATCTCCGGCGGCGTCCACGTGCGCCTGCCCGCCGCCGCCGACCTGAGGCTGAACGCCAGCACCGTCAGCGGCGACCTCTCCAGCGACCTGGACCTGCGCGACGCCCTGCGCGAGCGGCGCAGCCTGAGCGGCACCGTCGGCGTCGGGAAGACCACCCTGACGATCTCGACCACCAGCGGCGACATTGAAGTGAGCGGGAAGTGAAACACCAGAGGGGCGGCAGCCCCGCTACCCGGCGCGGGGGTGCGGGATCTCGGCCTCGATCGAGAGCCCGCCGCCGGGCCGGTTATGGATGCGCAGCTTGCCCTGGAGCAGGGCCACCCGCTCGCTGATGCCGAGCAGCCCGTAGTGGCCGGCGTTCGCCAGGGCCGCCAGATCCAGCCCCGAGTCCATCCCCGCCCCGTCGTCGGCGATCGAGATGCCCAGGGCCCGCGGCGATGTCGATATCAGGCGCACGGCCACGTGGCGGGCCTGGGCGTGCTTCCGCACGTTCGACAGGCTCTCCTGCACGATGCGGAAGATTGACAGCTCCAAGGCCTCCGGCAGCCGGCCTAGGCTCGCGTCCACCTGAAGATCGACGGCCACCCCCGTGCGCGCCGCCCAGTCGCGCGTGTAGGACTGCAGGGCCGCCCCGAGCCCGAGGCTGTCGATCGTCGGCGGGCGCAGGTTCCCGCAGATCTGGCGCACGTCGTCCACCAGTGCGCGCATGCTCAGGCGCACCTCGGCCAGCTCGTGCGAGAGCTCCGAGCCGTCATCCGCCTCGCTCTGCAAGTCCTCCAGCTGAAAGTTCACGCTCAGCAGATCCTGGATCACCTGGTCGTGCAGCTCGCGGGCCAGGTACTTGCGCTCGCCCTCGCGCTCGGTCAGCAGGCGCCGCTGCGCGTCCTGGAGCGCCAGGTTGGCCTGGTCGAGCGAGCTCACCTGCTCGGCGAGCTGCTTGATCAGCTGCTGGTTCAGGCTATCCTGGGCGGCCAGGTCGCGCTCCAGGCGGCGCTGCTGGTGGCGCAGGCGCTCCGACTGCTCGCGGGCGCTGTAGTAGCTCTCCAGGGCCCAGATGATCGGCGTGAGCTGCTGGCGCTCGCCCTGGCCGATCAGGGCGGCCACGATCTGCTCGCGGCTGATGCCGTCGGTGCGGGCGTCCAGCGCCTTGTGCCCCTCGTTCAGCACGATCACCCGGTCGGTCACGGCGAAGATATGGTCGAGGCTGCTGCTGGCGAAGATCACCGCGACGCCCTGCTGCTGCCAGCTGCGGATGAGGGCCAGCAGGCGCTGCTGGGCGCTGTAGCTCAGCAGGGCAGTCGGCTCGTCGAGGATCACCAGCCGCGCCGGGGACACCATCGCCCGGGCGATGGCCACCAGCTGGCGCTGCTCGCTCGACAGCTGGTTCGCCGTGGCCCGCAGCGTCGCCACGGGCAGATCGAGCTTGGCCAGCAGATCGAGGGCGACCGCATCCATGCGCCGACGGTCGGGGAAGCGCAGCCAGCCCAGCCGCTGCGGCCAGCCCAGCTCGGCCCCCAAGAAAATGTTGTCGGTGATGTCGAGGCGCTCGGCGAGGGCCGGGCGCTGCGGCACGGCCGCCACGCCGTACTGGGGTGCCCGGAAGGGCCAGCGCAGCCGCCGCCCGTCGACCAGGGCCTCGCCGTCGCTGGGTGCCATCAGCCCGGCCAGCAGCTCGGCCAGCACCGACTTGCCCGCCCCGCTGCGCCCGACGATGCCCACCACCTCGCCGGGCGCCACGCTGAAGCTCACCCGGTCGAGCG
Organism: Chloroflexales bacterium; assembly: GCA_037140315.1. Classification (GTDB taxonomy): domain Bacteria; phylum Chloroflexota; class Chloroflexia; order Chloroflexales; family Chloroflexaceae; genus Oscillochloris. Next base: position 5,255 of record JBAXES010000040.1, on the reverse strand, counting down.
CACCCAGCGAGCCGAAGCGCTTGGTGAGGCCGATACACTGGAGGACTGGTTCCATAGCGGGGAGGTGCGGAGGGGCCCGTAGCCCCTCCGCGAAGAATCTTTTCAACTGCCGCCGCCCTTATGGCGGCGGCAGGGGCGTCTGAAAATCATTGCTGTCCCAGGCCCGGATCATCGCGTCCACATTGTGCGCAGTGACAATATCCAGGCCGGTGTCGATAAAGCTCGGGTAGGCCTTGCCATACACGATCCGATCATACACGATCTGGATCGACTCATAGCCCCATCCCCAGTACTTCTGCCCGATCAGGGCGGTGAGGTAGCCGTCGCGCAGCAGGTGTAGCTCCACCGGCAGCGTGTCGAATGCCACCGTCTTCAGCGTGCCCGCCCGCGTCGCCGACTCCCACAGCGGCATCGAGCCGCGGTCGGCGAAGAGCGGCCACATGCCCACGTAGAACCAGCCCTGCAGGTTGGGGTGGGCCTGCATCACCTCCTCGACGCCCTGCACCCCGTGGCTGATGTCCTCGTTGCTAAACACCGTCGCCACCAGTACCATATCGGGGTAGGCCTTCAGGCCATCGCGGAAGCCGCGCGCCCGCTCCTCTAGGTTCAGCGCCCCCGGCACCCCGGTGAGCATGGCCACCTTGCCGCGCGGCCCGATCGCGCCTACCAGCAGGCGGGCCGCCGCCCGCCCGGCCTGGTAGTTGTCGATCGCCAGGTAGGTGAAGCGCTGGCTGTCGGGCGCGTCGCTGTCCCAGGTCATCACCGGGATCCCCGCCGCCGTCGCCCGGTTGATCGGGTCGACGCAGGCCGTCGGGTCGTTGCACGAGATCGCGATCCCATCCACCCGCCGCGCGATCAGGTCCTCGATCACCCGCGCCTGCTCCACCGCATCTGCCGAGACTGGCCCGGCCGTGATCAGCTCCACGTCGTAGGCGCCGCTCGCACTCAGCTCGCGGGCCCTCTGCTGCGCGCCCCTGCTGCCCAGGTCGAACACCGGGTTCCCCAGGCTCTTCATCACCCAGGCCAGGGTGATCTTCGGGCGCGCGGGGCGCGCCGCCGGGCCGCAGGCGGCCAGCAGGACGAGCATCAGTATCCCAAGAGTCCAGAGCCTGCTCATACCTGCCGACCTCGTCACCTGTGCGGAAGGGCGCAGCAGCGCGGCGCTGCTGCGCCCTTACAGCCCGCTAGCGCATCAGCCTCCGCCTCCGGAAGTTGTCGATCAGCACCACCAGCATGATCATCATGCCGATCGCGCCGACCTGCAGGTAGGTCGGGAAGCCCAGCAGCACCATGCCGGTGCGCACCACCTGCATCAGCAGCGCGCCCAGCACCACGCCGAACACGCTGCCCTCGCCGCCGAACAGGCTGGTGCCGCCGATCACCGCGGCGGCGATGATATCCAGCTCGTAGTCCTCGGCGGCCGTTGGCGCGGCCACCCCCAGCCACGCCGTCATGATCACGCCGCCGCATGCCGCCAGCAGCCCGCTGAAGGTGTACACCGCCACCTTGATCCGCTCGGTGCGCACCCCGGCCACCCGCAGCGCCCGCTCGTCCCGCCCGAGGGTGTAGATGTAGCGGCCCAGCACCGTCGAGCGCAGCATCAGGCCCGTCAGCAGCGCCACGCCGACCATCGCCAGCAGCGGCAGCGGCACTAGCAGCGGCCCGAACCACACATTGTTCTGGCCCAGCCCGCGGAACACCAGCGGCAGGTCGCGCACCGGCCGCCCGCCCGAGAGCCCGAAGGTCAGCCCGCGCACCAGCCCCATCATCCCCAGGGTGGCGATGAACGGCGGGGTGTTGAACACGCCCACCAGGAACCCGTTGCACAGCCCGACCGTGGCCCCGGCCAGCAGCCCCACCGGCACCGCCAGCCAGATCGGCACGTACTGCAGCAGGATCGCGCTCACCAGCCCCGCCAGCGCCATCACCGCCCCCGACGAGAGGTCGATCCCGCCGATCAGGATCACCATGCCCACCCCGAAGGCGGCCACGGCGAACCACGAGACGTTGCGCGCCAGGTTCAGCAGGTTCGTCGCCGTGAAGAAGTTCCCGGTCAGCAGGCCCAGCCCCGCCGAGACCAGCACCAGCAGGGCCAGGATCACCAGCTCCTGGCGGGCCACCAGCAGCCGCCAGCGGGGCGTGGAAGTCGCTATGTCAGGTGCCGTCATAGTTGGGAGAGGCGCGGAGAGGGCCTGTCCCTCTCCGCGAAAATCTCTTGGGTCATAGTTAGGAGAGGCGCGGAGAGGGCTTGCCCCTCTCCGCGAAAATCCCTTTTAACACGTAGGGGCGCTTCGCGATGCGTCCCTACTTGCTCGCCCGCCGCGTCGCCACGTCGAAGATCACCGCCGCCGCCAGCACCGCGCCGCGCACGACGTACTGGTAGCCGATGCCCACGCCCATCAGGTTCATGCCGCTGGTCAGTGAGGTCATAACCAGCGCCCCGATCACCGAGCCGGCCACCTTGCCGACGCCGCCGGCCGCCGAGACGCCGCCCACGTAGGCCGCCGCGATCGCGTCCAGCTCGAACAGCGTGCCGGCCGTGGTGGTGGCCGACTGGAGCCGCGAGGCGAACAGGATGCCCGACAGCGCCGAGAGCATGCCCATCGAGCCGAAGACAACATAGATGATCCGCTTCACGCTGATGCCGCTCAGCTCGGCCGCGTCCGGGTTGCCGCCCACCGCGTAAATATGCCGCCCGAGCACGGTCTGTGTGGTGACAAAGTGATAGATGCCGACTACCACCAGCATGATCACCACCGTCCACGAGAGCCCGTTGTAGCTGGCCAGCACCCAGGTGATCGCCCCGACCAGGGCCGAGATAAAGGCCAGCTTGAGCACAAAGATGTCCATCGGCAGGACTTCGAAGCTGTACGCCTCTTGCTTCCGCCGCCGGCTGATCTCGCTCATAATGAACAGCACGATCGCCACGACCCCGACCAGCAGCGTCAGCTTGTGCGTCTCGGGCATGATCCCGATCGGGATATCGGGGATAAAGGCGTTGCCGATGGCGTTGAACGCCTTGTCGGCGATAATGATCGTGCCGGTGCCCTCCGTCACCAGCTGGAGCAGGCCACGGAAGATCAGCCAGCCCGCCAGCGAGGCCACAAACGAGGGGATGCCCAGCTGGGCCACCGGGAAGGCCGTGATCAGCCCCGCGATGGCCCCGATCGCCAGCACCATCGGGACCGCCAGATAGACCGACATGCCCCACTTCGCGAGCGCGATCGCGGCGACCGCGCCGATGAACCCGGCCAGGAAGCCAACCGAGAGATCAATATGCCGGATGACGATCACCAGGGTCATCCCGACGGCCAGCACCGCGATGTAGCCGGTCTGGTTCAGCAGGTTGCTCAGGTTGCGCGCCGAGACGAAGGTGCCGTTGGTGGTGATCGCGAAGATCAGCATGATCACGAACAGGGCGATGTACATGCCGTACTCGCGGATATTCTGCCGCAGTACTCTCTGAAGATTCTGAAAAAACATCCCCGAGACTCCTAGTTAGTCGCGAGTCGCATGACTTTTTCCGGGGTGGCCTCAGCAATCGGCAGCTCGCCGGTGATCCGGCCGGAGGAGACGATATAGACCCGATCACTCATGCCCAGCACCTCGGGCAGCTCCGACGAGATCATGATGATGCTCATGCCCTGCTCGACCAGCCGGTTCATCAGCGTGTAGATCTCGTACTTCGCGCCGACGTCGATGCCGCGCGTGGGCTCGTCGAGGATGAGCAGGTCGGGCTTCACAAACAGCCACTTGCCCAGGCAGACCTTCTGCTGGTTGCCGCCGCTCAGGTTCGAGACCCGCTGCTCGACGCTGGGCGTCTTGATATTCAGCGAGACTTTGTACTCGTTGGCGACCTTGATCTCAGCGTTGGTGTCGATCACGCTGCGGTTCGCGATCGCGTGCAGGTTCGCCAGGGTGACGTTCTCCTTCACATCCTGGATCAGGATCAGCCCATTGCCCTTGCGATCCTCGGTCACATAGGCCACTCCGGCGCTGATCGCGTCCTGGGGCTGTCGGAATGCCTGCTGCTTGCCCTTCATCAGCAGGTCACCCTTGATCTGGTAGCCCAGCGGGTTGCCGAAGATGCTCATCGCCAGCTCGGTGCGCCCCGATCCCATCAGCCCGGCCACGCCGACGATCTCGCCGCGCCGCACGTTCATGTTCACGTCGCGCAGGATCGTCCGGCCCAGCGATGGGTCGTAGGCGTTCCAGCCGCGCACCTCCAGCACCACCTCGCCCGGCTGCTTGTGCTCACGCTTCGGGTAGATGTTGTCGATCTCGCGCCCGACCATGTGCTTGATCAGCGCACCCTCCGAGACTTCGCCCTTGTGCGCGTCGAGCGTGCAGATCGTCTGCCCGTCACGCAGCACCGTGACCGAGTCGGCGATCGCGATCACCTCTTTGAGCTTGTGCGAGATCAGGATACAGGTCACGCCCTGCTCACGCAGGCCACGCAGCAGATCGAGCAGGTTCGCGCTATCGTCCTCGTTCAGGGCCGCCGTCGGCTCATCGAGGATCAGCAGCTTCACCTCGCGGCTCAGGGCCTTGGCGATCTCAACCAGCTGCTGCTTGCCCACGCCCAGGTCTTTGATCTTCGCGGCAGGGTTCACCTTCAGCCGCACCTTGTCCAGCATCTCGCCGGCCCGCTTGATCGTCTCGTTCCAGTTCACCAGCGGGCCGTTGCGAATCTCATTGCCCAGGAAGATGTTCTCGTAGACCGTTAGCTCGGGGATCAGCGCCAGCTCCTGGTAGATGATCGCCACCCCGGCGTGCTCGCTATCGCGGATGCCCCGGTAGCGCTGCACGGCCCCGCCCAGCAGGATGTCGCCGCTGTAGGTGCCGTGGGGATAGACCCCGCTCAGCACCTTCATCAGGGTCGATTTGCCCGCGCCATTCTCACCGACAAGGCAGTGGATCTCGCCCTGCGCGACACGAAAGCTGACATTGTTTAAGGCTTTCACGCCAGGGAATTCCTTGGTGATGTTCTTCATCTCCAAGATGGGAGTGCTCATGGCGGCTCTCGTCTTTTGAACCTAATGCGACAGGTAGGAAAAAGGGCGGCTTCGCCGCCCCCACGATACTTTTTTTGTGAGGGTTGGGCGGCGAAGCCGCCCAACCCTCACAAAAAGGAGAAGTCCCCTACAGGCCGGTGAAATCGCTGGCCTGGTAGTAGCCCGAGTCGATCAGATCCGACTTGACCTTGGCCTTGTCCACCGTCACCACGGCCGACTGCACGGCCGGCACGTCCACCT
>JBAXES010000039.1:0-14558 GCA_037140315.1 Chloroflexales bacterium | reverse complement strand
GAGGTTTCCGGTGGGTTCGTCGGCCAGCAGGATGGGCGGGTCGTTGGCCAGGGCCCGCGCGATCGCCGCGCGCTGCTGCTGCCCGCCCGAGAGCGCCGACGGCAGCTTGTCGGCCTGCTCGCCGATGCCCATGCGCTCCAGCAGCGCGATCGCCCGCGCGCGGCGCTCCCGCGCCGGGTAGGTGCGACAGAGATCCATCGGCAGGATCACATTCTCGGCGACGGTGAGCGTGGGCAGCAGCTGGAAGAACTGGAAGACCACGCCGATCGTCCGGCCGCGCCAGGCGGCCAGCTGGCCCTCGGCGAGCGTGTGGACCGGAGTCCCGGCGACCAGCACCTCGCCGCGGGTGGGCCGGTCGATCCCGGCGATCATATTGATCAGGGTGGACTTGCCGCTGCCGGACTTGCCGACAATCGCGACGAACGCGGCGGCGGGGATCTGGAGCGTGATGTCGTGCAGGGCGGGGAATGGCCCGGATGGCGTCTGGTAGGTCTTGCCAACCGCGCGCAGCACAATCGGCGGCTGGGTGACGGCGGGCGCTGGCCCGGTGGGGGTGCGTGCGTGATGCACTGGGAGCCTCCTGCGGTCAAGGTTAGATCGAGCCGAGATACTGAACACCGTGTTTGATATCTGTTATACTGTTCTCGAACAGAGAGGTCAACAACTAATCGCCCCCCGTTTGTCCCGAACCGAACAATGGGCGGCAAACTGTTCGAGCGGAGCACCACCAATGGCGGCACAGACGGAGGATCGGCGCATCCAGCGCACGCGGGGCGCCCTGCGCAGCGCGCTGATCGAGCTCATCCTGGAGCAGGGCTACGAGGCGATCACCATCCAGGACATCATCGACCGGGCGAATGTGGGGCGCTCCACCTTTTACGCCCACTACATGGATAAGCACCAGCTGCTGCTCGCCAACCTGGCGGAGCTGCGGGCCATGCTCACGGAGTACCAGCGCGCGGCCGTACAGACGCGCGGCGGCCTGGCCAAGGGCGGGTTCGCGTTCAGCCTGGGGATGTTCGCGCATGCCGACAGCCACGTGCAGCTCTACCGCGCGATGGTGGGGAAGCAGAGCGGCGTGATCCTGCTGCGCGAGATCCAGCAGATCCTGGCCGATCTGGTGCGCGCGGAGCTGGCGACAATCAGCGCCCCCGGCGGGCGGGGCACGATCCCCCAGGAGGTGCTGGTGGAGTATGTCGTGAGCGCGTTTCTGGGGCTGCTGGTGTGGTGGCTGGAGGCGGGGAAGACATGCTCCGCAGCGCAGATGGATCAGATGTTCCAGGCGCTGACGACTCCCGGGGTCCAGGCTGCTCTGGGTGTACCTGGCGCATAGAAGGCCGCCAGGCTGCCGTGCCGCTCTGCTGGGCCACCATGTCTGTCGATCTTCGCTCAGACAGCCCGTATATCCCGCCAGCGTTTAACGACATCCAAATGCGTATGCGCCAAAACCAAATCATTCCCACATGTGCGTCGTGCTACGGTAAGCGCACACTGCTGCGCCCGCGCCTGCGCACACACGATGCGGCGCCGCCTGGCGCTAGGAGATTATGTCCCGTCTGGTGTCGGCGGCGCGCCGGTGCGTAGCGCTTAACCCACCAGCGATTTGCCTGAGCACGCACTGTGTGACAAGGAGTCGACGTGCCTACCCTGATGATTAATGACGTGGCGATGGAGTCCAAGGTTGGCGAGCGGCTGCTGAATGTGGCGCGGCGCAACGCCGCGCATATCGGCTTTATGTGCGACAACGCCGGTACCTGTCAGGGCTGTCGCTGTCAGGTGCTCGCGGGCGCCGAGCATCTCAGCCCACCGAGCGAGGAGGAGCAGGCGTGGATCCCGGCGGATCGGCTAGCGAAGGGCCAGCGCCTGGCTTGTCAGGCGGTCATCCGCAGCCAGGGCGAGATCCGGGTGCTCAGCCGGGCCGAGGAGCTGCGTCGCCTCGTGATGGGCATCATCGCCCCGCGCGCCGGTGAGTCGCGGCTCAACCCGCTCTCGCCACTGGTCTCGATCCTAGCGCAGACGAGCGCCGATCAGGTCTCCCGCTTTCCGAGGAACGTCTGGTCTGCGCTGCGGCACATCGGGCCGCAGCGCTTCGCCTTCCCCGTCCTCGACCAGGAGCGCGTGATGCGCGATGGGGCGCGGGTCGTCCAGCAGTTGCGCGCCGACCCCGCGCGGCCCGCGCGGCCCGCGCGACCGCTGCCGCAGGCCGTCCCCATCCTCTCGATCACGCCCGCCGCCGATCTTCCCTCAGCCCAATGCGTCGACTCGTGGACCGAGTCGCAGGCCGAATGATCGCCGCGTATAAGGAGCACACTATGACCACGCCGAAGACCACGCCACACACGCCGACCTCGACGAACTTCTCCGCTGAGTCCATCGCCGACACCGGCGCCAGCCTGACCCGTCTGGTGGTTGCGGCGATCCCCCTGTCGCTCCGGGCGGCGAGCACCATCAGCACCAGCCTGTCCAGCCTGCTCTCCAGCGCAACGTCGTCTCTGGGTGGCGTGGCGCCCCAGGCCAGCGGCGAACTGGGCAAGGCGGCCGGCGACTTGGTGAACGCCACCGCTGGGCTGCACTTTGGCCTGTTTAAGGCCACGGTGCGTAGCCTCGACTCGGCGGTACGTGCAGTCAACGCCGCAGTGGCGGATTCCGGCACGCCGCCGCGCAAATAAGGTACGCTATTCGCATCCCGTGGTGAAGGCCGCCGAAGGGCGGCCTTCGCCATTCACCCCTCTCTTCAGGTTCGCCACAGAGGGCATGGTTCAAACGCACTTGACCGTTTGCCGCCGGACAGCCCTCACCCCCAGCCCCCGCCGCAGCGGGAGCGGGGGCTGGGGGGTGAGGGCTGCGCAAGACGGTCAAGCTGAATTGACCGATTCTGAACCATGCCCCACAGAGCGGCGCGATTGCTTGCGTGGGGCGCATCAGCGATAATAGCGCGATGTACGCGGAGGGGAGGTTGTCAGATGCTGCTGCGATCATTGCTTCGACGAACAGCGTTGCTCGGGGTGTTCCTGATCGTCATGGCCGGCGCTGCGGCGCCCCGTGTCGGCGCACAGGCGTCGCAGCTCGTCTGGTCACACGTCGCAGGCATCCCCAGCGACGTGATGCTGGAGGACGTGGTGATGGTCGGGCCGGGGGTGGCATGGGCAGCTGGCCGCAGCGAGCATGCGCCGCTGGGGTCGATCTATCGCCTCAGCCTCGTGAACAATCGCTGGCAGGTCGACCGCGAGGAGCACGTTGACCACCAGCTTTTCGGCGTCGCGGCGCTCGACGCCGAGCGGGTGGTGGTGGTCGGCGCGGGGGGGCGGATCGCGCGGCGCGACCGCGCGGGCACCTGGGCCGACGAGGGGCCCGGCACCGAGGGCATGCGGCTGAACGCCGTCCAGCTCTTCGACGACGGGCGCGCCGGCTGGGCCATGGGCGCCCTCCAGAACAGCGACGGGAGCCGGGCGGTGGCGCTGCGCTATGGTGACGGGCGCTGGACCCAGGCGTCTATCGAGGACCCCGGGATCGACAGCTTCGTGGGGGCGATCCACTTTGCGCCCGGCGTGGGCTGGGCGGTCGGGAGCCACGTCTGGAGCCTGCGCGGCAGCCGCTGGCGCCGGGATCGCAGCCTCGAGCTCTGCGCCGGCGGCAGCTGTCAGCAGCAGCTGAGCGGGGTGCGCGCGATCGACGCCGAGCACGCCTGGCTGGTCGGCACGCAGAGATTCCCGTGTATGTTCTGCGAGAACCGCATGGTGCTGGGCCACCACGACGCGGGCGGCTGGCGCGACGCCTTCCCCGACGGGGCGGCGAAGGCGCTCCTGCCGCCGCTCGTGCCCGGCAGCTACGACAGCACCGAGCTCACCGGGCTCGCCTTCGCCGGGGCCGATGCTGGGCTGGCCGTAGGCTGGCGGCACTATCAGGCTGCGAACCACGACTTCACTATCGAGGCGTTTGCCCTGCGCTCCACCGGCGGGGCCTGGAGCTACGAGGCCCTGGGCGATCACATCGTGCCGAGCCACGTCGCGATGGCTGACGCGACCCACGCGCTGGTTGTCGGCTACGGGGGGCTGCTGCTCAGCTACGGCTATGGCGAGCAAGGCGCGCCGCCGCCGGAGGCCCCCGCAGGCAGCCCGGCCCAGCCCGTCGCCGACCCCGGGCGGCCGGAGGTGCGCTACTTCGCGGCGACGAGCCATACGCTGCGCGGCGTCTTCCGGCGCTACTGGGAGGCGAACGGCGGCCTGGCGCGTTTTGGCTACCCCCTGACCGAGGAGTTCCCTGCGGCGAGCGCCGAGGACGGCAAGACCTACACGGTGCAGTACTTCGAGCGCGCGCGGTTTGAGGATCACCCCGAGCTCCAGGGCACGCCATACGACGTGCTGCTGGGACTCCTCGGGCGCTGGGTGACGACCGGCCGCGCCGGCGAGGCCCCGTTTCTGCGCGCCGACCCCGCCGCCCTGGCCGGCGGGCCCTATGTCCCGGAGACCGGCCACCGGATCGCGCCGGAGTTCGTCGGCTACTGGCAGGCGAACGGCGGCCTGCCGATCTACGGCTACCCGATCAGCGAGCCCTTCACCGAGGTCAACGCCGCCGATGGGAGGCCGTACCTGGTACAGTACTTTGAGCGCAACCGCCTTGAGTACCACCCTGCGGCCAACGGTGCCCCCGGCACTGTGATGCTCGGCCTGCTCGGCAGCGAGTACCTGCGGGCTGCGGGCTGGTAGCGCTGCCAATGGTGTCATTCCGAGCACCCGATGGCCGGTTTTGTCACCCCGAGCGCAGCGAGGGGTCTTCCCATCCACGAGCCTGGAAGATGCCTCGCTGCGCTCGGCATGACACCCTCGATGTTTCTCAGGAGCGCTCAGCATGACCGTCGCGTGCTACCACTGGCGGTCTGCCGCAGGGGCCACAACGATCTGAGCGCCCGGGCTGAGGCCCGTGGCTCTTTCCGCCTACTGCCCTATCGGCAGCGCGAAGGTGAAGACGCTGCCCGCGCCAACCATGCTCTCGGCCCAGAGCTGGCCGCCATGCGCCTCGATGATCAGCCGGCTGATGTACAGACCCAGGCCGACCCCATCGACATCCCTGTGCGTGCGCGCCCGGTAGTGCTTCTCAAACACATGCGGGAGGTCCTGCGGGCTGATGCCGCCGCCCTGATCCCTGACCGAGAACAGCGCGCGGTGATCATCCGTGTCTACGCGGATGATCACCGTGCTCTCCGGCCCCGAAAACTTCAGCGCGTTGGTGACCAGGTTCATGATCACCCGCTCGATCTGTGCGGCGTCGACGATGACCAGGAGCTCGGTGAGCCCCTCTAGGCGGATCCGCTTGCGATCCGCTGGCATGCAGATCTGCTCAATGATATGTGTGACCAGATCGACGAGGTCGAGCGGGTTCTGGCGCATCGCGCCCTGGCCTGCCTCTAGGCGGCTGCGATCCAGCAGCCCCTCGATCATGTGGTTCATGCGCTGGCAGCTCTCGAAGACGATCTGCGCGCGGTGGGCCTCGCGCTCCTGTCCCTGCTTCGCCAGGCTGCGCATGAGCAGCTGGGATCCGGCCATCATTGTGGTCAGCGGCGCGCGCAGATCGTGGGAGATCAGGGCCAGGTACTCCTCCTGGGATCGCTGCAGGCGCCGCACCTCGGTCATGTCGCGGAAGGCCACCACCGCGCCCACCACCTGACCATCGGTGATGATCTGGGCTGCGGAGTACGCGGCGGGGAAGATCGTCCCGTCCCGCCGCGTCAGCATGGCTTCGTCGTCGCGGTAGGTTCCGCCTGTGCCCAGCAGCGCGTGGAGCGGGAGGTCTTCGGGGATGATGCGGGCACCGCTGGCAGAGCGCATGGCGATCACCTCGCGCGCCTCTACGCCGAGCAGCTCGGCCTCGGCCCAGCCGAGCAGCTGCTCGGCGGCGGGGTTCACGAAGGTGAACCGGCCCGCGCGATCAAGTGCGTACACGCCCTCGCCCAGGCTCTTGGCGACGGCGTTGCTAAACGCAAGCTGGCGCCGGAGCTGCTCGGCCAGCTCCTGCTCGCGCAGCCCAGCCATCAGCAGCTGCTCGTTGACCATCCGTATGTCGGCCATCGCGCGGTGTAGGGCCGCGCTAACGCTCGACTCTGCGGGCGCGGATCCCGTGTTGGCGCTGGTTGACTCGGCGTCTGTCTTCATGGCTATGACCCCAAGGATTGTGCCACCGGCCGGTAGCTCGTGCGGTCGCTGGCGTCGCGCCGGGTGGCGTAGCCGAGGCTGATCAGGCGCTCGATCGCGGCGGTTAGGATGGGGCCCTCCGGCAGCCCTACGCGCCGCGCCAGCAGATCGAGCGGGGCCTCGCCCAGCTCGAGCAGCGCCTGAAGCACGACCGTCTCCCCGGCGGTGAGGCCTGGGTAGATCAGATTCCTGGCCCTGTCGCCTCCGTTCGTATTGATCGCCAGCGAGTCGCGGACGATCAGCCCCTGCGCGGTGATGTCGTACAGCCTGATGTCGCTGCTGTGGCGGCTGTTGCGCATCTTGACCACCACCAGGCTTTTCTGGAGCTGGCCCATGATCTCCACGTGGCGCAGCAGGATAATATTGTCGGCCAGGAAGGAGATCACGTAGGGGCTGAAGCGCAGATCGGCGCTGCTCTGGATGATCTCCATGGTCATCAGCACGGTGATCCCGATCCCGGTCAGCGCGCCGACCAGCCGGTAGAGCGACTCGCGAAAGTCGGTGCGGAATGGGGGCGCGAGCGCCAGCTCGAAGCCGGACAGCGAGTCGATGACCACCCGCTTGGCACCGATCTGCCGCACTGCGGTGCGGATATCGTCCAGCACCTCGTCCGGCGACAGGTCGAGCGGGCGGATGTAGATCACCTTCAAGAGGCCCGCCGCCTGCATCGCCTCCAGGTCGACGCCGAGGCTGTGGGCGCGCCGCAGGTACTCGGCGGGGTGCTCCTCGAAGACCGCGATGACGCCTGGCTCGCCGGTGCCTACCCCCGCCGCGATAAACTGGGCCGAGATCACCGACTTCCCCGCGCCGGAGGGGCCGCTCACCAGCACGGCGTCGCCGACCGGGATCCCGCCGCCCACCAGGGCGTCGAGGCCCGCCACGCCAGTGGCGCAGCGGTCGAGCGGCCGCGCGCGCCCCGCCCCGGCCACGGGGATCATCATGCGCGGGTAGACGTGCAGGCCCGCGTGGTCGATGCGGAAGGTGTGCAGGCCAGGTATCGGCGCCTGCCCGCGCGACTTCACCACCTGGAGCTTGCGCATCACCGAGTTGCGGTCGGTGCTCTGGAACAGGGTGATGATGCCGTCGGCGATCGTGATCGCCGGGTTGCTGTGGATCTGCTCGGTGAAATACTCGCCGACCAAGAAGGCCGTGGCCTGCCAAATGGACAGATGAACCGCCAGGTGCTGCGTGAAGGCCTGCAGGTTGAACATGCCGACCTCGGTACTTGTCGCTGTCTGCGTGATCGCCTGGAAGGAGTCGACCACGACGATGCTGGGGCTATACGCCTCGACGTGTTGGATCAGCTGCTCGAGCGTCGCGTCCAGCCCCGCCTCGAGCACGATGCTGCTCAGGTCGACGAAGCGGATGCTCGGGCCGACCTTGGCGGGGTCGAAGAAGGCCATCTGCTGCTGGTAGCGCAGCATCTTGATCGGCGGCTCGCCCATAACCGTGAAGTAGAGGGCGGGGCGCGCGGGCGAGGCGTTGGCGAACATGATCTGGTGCGCCAGGGTGGTCTTGCCGGCCCCAGGCGTCCCGCTGATTAGGTTGAAGGAGAACTCGGGCAGGCCGCCGCCAAGCACCTCGTCAAGGCCAGGGACGCCGGTCGAGAGTAGCGGGATCGACACTCGTTTGGGAATGCTCATGGCGTGGCTCGTTCTGCCTGCGCATCTGCCGCGTCTAACGGGAGGTTTGGCAGTGCCTGGTGAAGGAGGCTGAGGCCGAGGCCCTCACCGACGAAAGTGAAGAGCAGGGTGATAAAGCTGGCGAACGCGGCGATCAGGCGGGCGAGGTTGTCGGCGTCGTCGTCGCCGCACAGCGCGCCATACAGCCCCGGCGGCAGCGCGTCGGCGGGCCCGCCGCCTGCGGCGTCGGCCCAGGGCTGAAACTCCCGCCGCGCGAGGTGGATGGCGCGACGCCACAGGGCGTCGAAGCCCTTCTCACCGAGGAAGGCCGCCAGATGGGTGCGCAGCCGGGCATAGGCGCCTGTCGCCGCCGTCGCGAGCAGCAAGTCATCGCCCTCCGCAGGGAGCAGCAGCTGTCGCGCAAGCGTTTCGGGAAGCAGCGGCATTGTTCTGTCCACCAACATCCATACCTGTCATCCAAAGATGCGGTAGGTCATGCGTATCATCGCAAGATTGCTGGCAAACGCCGACCAACCGTGTCTTGTCATTCCGAGCGCAGCGAGGAATCTTCCCTCCTCCGTGTTGGGAAGACCCCTCGCTGCGTTCGGGGTGACATGTGCTAACAGTATCATAGCAATACGGCGATCACTTCGGTAGCAGGGATGCCTGGTCACATATATCCGGGTTTTCCCTTACACCGTAGGGGAAATAGGCGCGCGCGCCCGTCTCCGGGAGAAAATTGGCAGCAGACATGGTTTCAGGATCGACATCCTGATGCAGTGCAATTGCCTGAACGGTAATGTACGCTGAAACCATGTCTAACCAAAATATGTGGCGGCGCATCGCCCTGCGTGCGCTGGCCGCTCAGGTCGTGCGGAGCCAGCCGCGCTCCAGGGCGTAGCGCACCAGGGCCGAGCGGCTGGTCAGCCCGAGCTTCTCCAGTGCGCGGGCGCGGTAGGTCTCGACTGTCTTCACGCTCAGGCTCAGCTGGGCGGCGATCTCTTTGTTGCTGTAGCCCTGGCCGACCCGCTGCACCACCTCGCGCTCGCGCTCGCTCAGCTCGGTGCCCAGCAGCTCGGTGACGGCGGCGGGCCGGCGCACGTAGCGGCCGACCACGTGCTCGGCGAGCGACGGCTCGAGGTAGAGCCCGCCCGCCGCGACGATGCGGATCGCCTGGATGAGCGCGTCGGCGGCCGTGTGCTTGAGGATGTAGCCCGAGGCCCCCACCGCGAGCATCTGCCGCAGGTAGCTGGTATCGTCGTGGACGCTCAGCACCAGCACCTTCACCTCGGGGCAGGTCTGCTTGAGCCGCTCGGCGACGTGGATGCCATTCATCCCCGGCATCGAGATATCCATGATCACCACGTCCGGCAGGCAGCCCTGGACTAGCTGCCACCCCGTCTCGCCGTCCCCGGCCTCGCCGATCACCTCCAGATCGGGCTGGACGTTGATCAGCGTCTTCAGGCCCTCGCGCACCACCATATGGTCGTCGATCAGGAATATTCTTACGGGTTTCACTGCTTGCTCTCCCCTTACTGCTACGCCCCAGACAGCGGGATGCGGGCAAAGATCGTGGTGCCGCTGTCCGGGGTCGACTCAATCGCCAGGGTGCCGCCCAGCAGCGCGACCCGCTCCTGCATGCCGATCAGCCCCAGGTGCGGCGTCTTGCCCGGCTCGCCCGGCGTCGGCGGAGCGGTGAACCCCACCCCGTCGTCCTCGACGATCAGGCGCACCTCGTCGGCGCGCCGCTCGATGATCACGCTGACCTCGGAGGCCTGCGCGTGCTTGAGCACGTTGGTGAGCGCCTCCTGCACGAGCCGGTAGAGGGTGGCCTCCACCGCCAGCGGCATATGCTCCTCGCCCAGCCCGTCGCTGTGCAGGTCCACCGCGACATTGGCCCGCGACGACCACTGCTCGACGTAGGAGCTGAGCGCCAGCGACAGGCCCAGGTCGTCGATCACCGAGGGGCGCAGCTGCAGCGCAAGGTTGCGCACCTCTTGGCCGATCTGCACCCCCAGCACCTGGAGCTGTCGGATGCGATCGGCGGCCTCCCCGGCCGGCACGCTGTCTTGAAGCGACTTGAGGCCCAGGATCAGGGCGGTGAGATCCTGGCCCATCTGGTCGTGCAGTTCGCGGGCGATGTGGCGGCGCTCCTCCTCCTGGGCGGTGACGAGCTGCTGGAGCAGCTGCTGGCGGGCCTGCTCGCTGCCCACCCGCTCCGCGATCTGCGCCTGGAGCGCCACATTGGCCTGCCCCAGCTCCTGGGTGCGCCGCTCCACCCGGCGCTCAAGCGCGGCGTGGGACTCCTGGAGCACGGCCTCGGCCTGCTTGATCGCGGTGATATCGGCGAAGGTAAGCACCACCCCGTCGATCAGGTTGGCGAGCGTGCGGTAGGGGTGGATGTTCATGCTCCACCAGCGGTCATGGTCGGGCCGATGGACCACAAGCTCCACGGGGATCAGGGTCTGGAGCACCTGGTTGATCAGCGGGCGCAGATCGCCATCGTTGAAGTAGGCGGTGAGGTCGCTGATCGAGCGGCCGACATCGGACGCGATCAGCGCAAAGAGCTCGGTCGCCTGGGGGGTGAAGCGGGCGATCCGCCCGTCGGCGTGCAGAAAGACCGCCGGGATCTGGGCGCTGGCGAAGAGGTTGGCGAGGTCGGCGTTGGCCCGGTCAAGCTCCTCGATCTTGCGGCTGAGCTCGGCGTTGACCGTCTGGATCTCCTCATTGATCGACTGGATCTCCTCCTTCGAGGTCTGGAGCTCCTCGTTGGCGGCCTGAAGCTCCTCGTTGAGCGAGCGCAGCTCCTCATTGGCCGCAGTCATATCGATGTTCGCCGCCTGGAGATCATTGATTGTCGTCTCAAGGACGTCGCGGGTGCGCTGGAGCTCGTGCGTGAGGGCGTTGTCGGGCGCGGCGACCTGGCAGGACAGGAGGGTCGGCAGCCCGATCGCCTGCATCACCACGAGCAGGAGCGTGGGGTCGGCCCCAGGCTCGGCGAGCGGCCGGACGGTGAGGGTGAGGCGCTGGAGGTCGGCGGTGGTGGCAATCGCGAGATCATCGCGCACGACCGGCCCATGGGACTGGACGGCCGCGCGGATCGCCGCGCGCAGCGGAGGGCTGAGATCGGGGTGGGCCAGGGCGAAGATATTCATCGTCGGGGCGCCTGCCGACACCGCGAGGTAGGGGTAGCTGCGCCCGGTGAGGTAGACGATGGTGCCCTGCGCATCGATGGCCACCGCCGTCGGCGTGTAGTCGCGCAGCAGGATGCGCTCAATGGCCACGCCGACATCGAATGCCTCTGGCGGCGCAGGCCGCCGCGCTGCGTCGGCGTGGCGCGGCACCAGCCGGCCGTTGGTGGCGTAGAGATGCTCGCTGTGTGGGCGCGCCAGCCGCTCTCTGCGCTGGTAGATATGCTGCGCCGCATCGACGACCCGGAACAGCTCATCCCCCTCAGCGGACTCGGTGGCCTGCTCCCCAGGGCCGAGGATCAGGTAGCCGCCGGGGGCCAGGGCGTAGTGCAGGATGGAGATCAGCTGGCGCTGGAGGTCGGCGTCAACGTAGATCAGCAGGTTGCGGCAGGAGATCAGATCCATGACCCCGAAGGGCGGGTCGCTGATCAGGTTGTGGACCGAGAAGAGGCACTGCTCGCGGATCGCCTCGGCGACCTGGTAGCCCTGGCCGCGCTGCACGAAGCACCGGGCGAGCCGCTCCGGCGTGACGTGGGTGGCGACATGCTCGTCGTAGCTGCCCTGGCGCGCGACGGCCAGGGCCACCTCGTCGATGTCGGTCGCGAAGAGCTGCACGGGCAGCGTTACGCCGAGTGCCGCCATCTGCTCGGCGAGCAGGATGGCGATCGAGTAGGCCTCCTCGCCGGTGGCGCAGCCGGGCACCCAGACCCGCAGGGGCGTGCCGGTGCCTTTGCTGCGCAGCAGGCTTGGGATCGCCGTCGCGCCCAGGGCGGCGAAGGCCGCAGGGCCGCGGAAGAACTCGGTCACGCTGATCAGCAGATCCTGGAAGAGCAGATCCAGCTCGGCGCGATCCTGCCGCAGCTGGGCGTGATAGTCATCCAGGCTTGTCTGGCAGAGCAGCTGCATCCGCCGCTCGATCCGCCGCAGGAGTAAGGCGTGCTTATAGTGGCTGAAGTCGTAGCCGGTGGCCTGCTGGAGGGTGGCCGTGATCGCGGTGAGCGTGTCGGCGGCGTCGCCGGGTGCGGGCGGCGGCCCCTGGGGCGGGCACGGCAGGCTCGCCGTAGCGATCAGGAGCGCGGGCATATCGGCCACATCCAGGACATGGGCCACCACACCCTGGGCGATCGCCTGCTGAGGCATGGCGGGGTAGAGCGCGGAGACCGGCGTCTGCGCCGGGGTGAGGCCGCCGCGGGCCTGGATCGCCGCGAGGCCCAGCGCGCCGTCGGCCCCGGTGCCGGAGAGCACGACGCCCACCGCCCGCACGCCCTGGTCTAGGGCGAGGGAGCGGAAGAAGTGGTCGATCGGCAGGCGCTGGCTGCGGGCCTCGGTGGGCGGCCCCAGGTGCAGCACGCCATGGGCGATGGTCAGCGCGGTGTTGGGCGGGATGAGGTAGACGTAGTTCGGCGCGACCGAGGTCTGGTCGATGACCGCGCGCACCGGCATGGCAGTGTGCGCGGCGAGCAGCTCGGGCAGCAGGCTGGGCTGCTGGGGGTCGAGGTGCTGGACGATGACGAAGGCCAGCCCGCTGTCGGCCGGCATGTGGCTAAAAAAATCGATGAACGCCTTCAGGCCGCCGGCCGACGCGCCGATCCCGACAACGCGCGCGGCAGCCACGGCGCGCCCACCCGGATCGCCGTGGGATGGGAGGAGCAGTAATGGGGCCTGCCCCGTGTCGGCGTTATGAATCATCACGACCTCGTATGACAGGGGCTTGAGCGCCAGAGGCCCGCGGGTCCACTCCACTAGATTGTATCACCCTCGCGGGGCTGTGGCCCCCAGCTGTATGCTGGCAGGCACGTGGCGGCTGAGCACCTCGCCATAGAGCTGGAGGTAGGCATCGACCATCCGCTCGCGGCTGAAGCGCTCTGCGGCGTAGGCGCGGATCTGCGCGCGGTCGAGCGCGCCGACGTCCGCCACCGCCGTCACCGCGCGCTCCACCCCAGCGACGACCCAGCCGGTCTCGCCGTCGCGGACGACCTCGGGCGCCGCGCCGCGGGGGTAGGCGATCACCGGCGTGCCGCAGGCCATCGCCTCGGCCATGCCCAGCCCGGAGGGCTCATCGGAGCTGTCCATGTGGAGCAGCGCGTAGGCCCCGCCCAGCAGCGCGTTGCGCGCACCTGGGCCGACCGCGCCGACATAGTGTACGCGGTCGCCGTCGAGGTGCGGCGCGACCTGCTGCGCGAAGTAGGCGTCGTCCTGGGTGATGCCGGCGATGATCAGGCGCCGCCGTGCGCGCCGCGCCACCTCGATCACCGCTGCGACGCCACTGTCCCGGCGGATGCGCCCGAAGAACAGCAGGTACTCGTCGGGGACGCGGCGCAGCGTAAACTCCTCAAGGGCGATGCCGGGGTAGACCGTCGCGAGGTAGCTGAGCGATGGGTGGCGGCTCGCATCGCTAATGGCGACATAGTTGTTGCGCCAGCCGTAGCGCTGGTAGGCCGACAGGGCGTCCGGCGACGAGGTGTCGTGGATGGTGGTCAGCAGCGGCGTCGCGACCAGGGCGCTGTAGGAGATCGGCAGCACCTCGAAGTGGTTATGGATCAGGCTGAACTCGACGGCCCGCCCGAAGAGCGCCGCGACGTGCAGGTACTCCAGCCCCTTGGCGCTGAGGGCGGAGTCCTCGGTGCCAAAGGGTGGGCATGCCGCCGCGCGCCGCGCGGCGGC
The DNA here is from genome assembly GCA_037140315.1 of Chloroflexales bacterium. GTDB lineage: Bacteria > Chloroflexota > Chloroflexia > Chloroflexales > Chloroflexaceae > Oscillochloris. The sequence goes on along the minus strand of JBAXES010000039.1, from coordinate 893 downwards.
CACCGGGTCCGCGGTGGTGAACAGGGTGACGCTGACCCCGCGCGCCGCCAGGCCCTCGGCCAGCAGCGCTACCATCCGCTCCCTCGGGTCGGGGTCTCGCGGAGTCACGCGCCAGGATATCGGCGCCAGCATAGCGATTCTCATCGCGCACCAGCGCGGCAAACCCGACCGCTCCGCAGCGCTGGCGTACGGGGCATATTCATGATCTCTACACCTCTCTGCCACGCACCATGTGTGACAACTGTCGTACCTCTCATAGTAGCGATATGGGGCGGCATCGGTAGCGGGGAGAGTTGGTCAGACGCACTCGTAGTTTTCCTGACACTGTAGGGGAATGCCCCTCGCCCGGCCTCGTGCGCCCTTAGGGCACGAGGCCGATGAGGACGCGCACCTCGTGGGTGCCGCCGTCGCCGCAGAGCGGGATCCGGCCGCCGTCCACCGCGACGCCGTCGAGGGTGACGAGATCCGCACCGGCCCCGCGCTCGACCGTAATGCAGTAGGTTGCCGCGCCGACCTTGTAGGTCGCCGCGTAGCCCGGCCACTCGGGCGGCAGGCAGGGGGCCACGGTCAGGTACTCGCCCCGGCGCCGCAGGCCGAGCAGCTGCTCGACGCCCAGGCGGTAGAGCCAGCTCGCCGAGCCGGTGTACCACGTCCAGCCGCCGCGGCCGGCGTGGCCCTGGGCGGTGTAGACATCGGCGGCGATCACGTAGGGCTCGACCATATAGCGCTCGCTGTCCTCGGCGGCGTGGCGCACCGGGCTGATCAGCCGCAGCAGATCGGCCGCCCGGCCCCCGTCGCCCAGCATCGCCCAGGCCCAGATCATCCAGATCGCGGCGTGGGTGTACTGGCCGCCGTTCTCGCGCACCCCCGGCACATAGCCCTTGATATAGCCG
>JBAXES010000038.1:0-14634 GCA_037140315.1 Chloroflexales bacterium | reverse complement strand
TCAGTCGTTTTAGCGAGAGCGATCTCCGCAATCTTGCCTTCGACTTAGACATAGAGTACAACGACCTGCCAGGCGATGGAAGAGCTGATAAGGCGAGAGAGATTATTGCAAATTGCCGGCGACAGAGCCGCATCCCAGAGCTATTGCTTGTATGTGCTCGTCTGCGGTCGGATGTTAGCTTACCACGACCTCCTCAGAAGCCAGCCCCCGAGTCTGCTCCAGATGCGTCAGATGCTCCCTTCAAACCAATACATCAGCTCCGCACCCCTGTTAAGGACTTCATTGGTCGTGCTGCTGAGATCAGCGAGTTGGTGCGCGTACTCGGCGTCGCCGCCTCGGGTACGGTTGGTGCAACTGCAATTATCTGTGGGCTGGGCGGGTTAGGCAAGACCCAACTGGCCAATATGGTCGCGCGGGGGCTACGCGATCAGTTCCCTGACGGGCAGATCTTCTTGGAGCTACAGGGAGTCAACAACAATGCGATCCCGCCAGAGCGCGTTGTACAGCGTGTGATCCAGATATTTGAGCCGCAAGCGCAGGTACCAGAGACGCTCGGCGATCTCCAGACCTTCTACCGCTCGATCCTCAATGGTAAGCGCGTGCTGATCGTTGCTGACAATGCTAAGGATGAAGCCCAGGTACGCGCACTGGAGCCGCCGTCTGGCTGCGCACTACTCGTGACGAGCCGCCAGCACTTTAAACTACCTGACGCGAGGCGGTTCGGCCTGGAGGCATTGTCACAGGCAGAGGCCGAGGAATTCGTCTTGAAGTTGTGCCCGAGGATAAAGACATCTGCCAGTAAACTTGTAGAGCTATGCGCTCGATTACCCCTAGCCTTGCGGGTTAGCGCCAGCTTGCTTGAGAATGATGTCACACAGAATGTCGGGCGCTATCTCCAGGCACTGGAAAAAGAACGGCTCCACTATCTCAGCGATCCTGAGTATCCTGATGATCCAAGCAGGAGCGTGAGCGCATCGCTGAATCTGAGTTATAAGTCGCTGAATGATGCCCGCCAGCGTATCTTGCGCCAGATCAGTGTCTTCCCGTCCAGCTTCGACCTAGCGGCAGCCAAGGCGGTCATATCGCTGCAAGGCATCAAGCCTGGGGCTGGGGATGAGCGTGAGACGCAGGCGGCGCGGGAAGCAGCGGGGGTACCTGCATCATCTGCTCCAGTTAAGCGGAGCAAAGGGAGGGCGGTTCCACGCAGCTGCCGGGCCTCGGTGGCGGTGCCGAGCATGACAGTGCCCCAGTCGCGCTCGTTGCCCACGTCGAGCCAGATGCGCCACGCGGAGCGGGCGAGGGCGTCGTGCAGCGCACGGCGCCCGCTCGCGGTATCGACCGCGCCGACGAGGACGCCGATGGTCTGATAGCCTGGGTGCAGTTCGGTCAGCAGGCCAGCGGTCGCCATTGTCGGCACCGCGACGATGCCCAATCCGAAGGCAGGGTTGAGCCGCTCGGCCAGCACCTGCGCTTTCGGCTTGCCGACCTCGCGGGCGGTGAAGAGCTGGCGCCCAACATTGCGACGCTCGACGGTATCGCCGTCGATAAAGGTCAGGGCCAACGGGGGGCCGCCCTGCTCGCGCACGTGGGCGGCCAGCCGGGCCAGGCTCTGGGCAAGGTGCGACCCGGTGCCGCCGCAGCCCACGAGGCAGATCGCAATGGGCTGGCCCGGCGGCAGGACGAAGGGCACCGGGCGCTCAACCGTCAGGGTGTGCATCGGTGTCCTCCATGACATACCCGCGCGTCACCGCGCGATCAACGAATGGGCCGAGGTCGTCGAAGACCAGCCGCGCCGGCACGATGCCGTGATCGCCATAGATGTTGAGGCGGACGAGGATCTCGGGCTGGACGAAGAGGTTGCCGATCACCGCACTGACCGAGAGGCCGGCGCTCCGATCATCGCGGCGATCCGTCGCCGAGAAACAAGCCGGCAGCGCGTGGTGGGAGTGGAGATCAAGCATGACCGGCATGTCGCTCGGCCAGGTGTAGTGAACCGCGACGTCGTTGGCGTGCTGGGGCGGGATGCGCAGCGCTGGGGCCATGCCGTTCCAGACGACGAACGCCTGGATCTCGGTTGGCACTACCAGCCCGCCGAGGGGCGCGGTTGCGGCCAAGGCAGCAGTGAATGCCACCTGGAGCAACTCGCCCGGCAGGCGCGCCTGCCCATAGTCGGGCCAGCGCACATAGGGCGGGAGGCTGGCGAGCCCGGGCACGGGCCGGGTTCGGCTGACCGGAATGAGCGCCTCCAGGTGGTCGTTCACGCCGCGCTTGGCGATGCCGTCCGCCGTCCAGATCCAGGTGATACCCGCCGTTCGCGCGGGCAGCGGCGTCGCCGGTGTGGCGATGTGGTGGCGCACCAGCGGGGCGAAGATGGCCGCGAGATCCGCGCTCATCGCATCCCTCCCTCACGCCATGCCTGGCCCGAGAGCAGCCAGGCCAGATCGTGTCCGGTGGGAATCAGGTCATCGAGCGGGTAGGGGGTCTCGGCGCTCAGCCGACGGTAGAGCGCCATCACGCTGCGCGGCTTCCTGCGGCTGCGATTCTGGGCGATGTGGCGGTTGAAGTACGACCCTTCCAGGTAGAGTTCGAGTGCGACGAGCATCGTCTCGGGCGCGGCGTCGCCCCGCCGATCCGCGCTGCCCCAGCAGATCGAGCCGGGGTCGTAGGTGTTGGGAAACGGGGCGTGATACAACGCGCTGTGCAGCTGCGGTGGCTCCAGGCTATTCAGCGCGAAGATGCGGTAGTCCTGGCCGCAGCCGGCCCAGATCAGCGGCGGGGTCTGGATCGGGTGAGGTCGCTGCTGGCCCGCGATGCGCAGCGCGACCGGGCGCGGCGGGATGGCGAGCACATAGAAGCGCTGGCCGTTGACCGTCCCGGTGCCGAGGGTGTTCGGCGGCAGCAGTCCCGAGCAGGTCGGGAGCTTGCCCAGCGCGGATGCGAGATCTTCCGGGCTGACCGGGTAGGAAACCCAGCCCTGGCCCTGCCGGCGGGTCAGGTAGACGGCGTCCTCGAAGATGCCGATCTGCACCAGCGGCTGGCGGTCGATGATCATCGTCTGGCGCAGCGGGCGGGGCCGGGCGCGCAGCCAGGGCCGGCGGCGCAGCTCCGTGGGGAGGTCTTCACGAGCGAGCATGGTATCGTTCCTCCATACTGGGCGCATCGGCAGACCATGCCTTGACAGAAGTGGCCATGGCACCCCGATACGGTGGGGTTTTTGGTGGGCTCAGAAAGGGGTGTTTTGCGCGTCAGGACGCGCGGCGCGGGTATGCGACCGACCTTGCAGGCATGCAAGGTGCTCCGTGCTGCCGAATCAGGCCGTCACGGGGCCTGAAAGGAACGTCGTGGCGGTTGTGCCGACCCGCGCGACGATGGCCTCGACGACGGCGCTATGGCGCAGCGCGGCGTCGTTGAGCTGCGCGTACTGGGCTGCGATCTGCTGCGCCTCGCGCTGGAGCCTGCCGATCGCGTCGAGATCTTCGGTGCGCCAGTCGAGGTTCGAGCGATCCATCTGCGCGACGACGCCGGGGGAGAGGTCGGCGAACTGATTGCCGGTGGCGTGGCACACGTAGCGGATGATCGCCCCCAGCGTGCCGCCGTGGACGGGTGGCTGCGCGTCGAGGGCGTCGCAGAGCGCCTCCATCGGCGTGTCGGGCGGAATCCGGGGCAGAGAGTCAAGGCGGGCGAGAATAGCCGGGTCGATCCGACACTGATACATCTGGCGCTGAATTGCGGGGATCAGCTCGTCGACCGCGCAGAAGGGCAGCGCCCACGCCGTCTCGGCCGCGAGCACCCAGCAGAGCACCGCGACTAGCGGTGGGGCGACGCCGAAGCCGAACAGCTCCTCGTGGTCGAGATCGAGGCCGTAGACGACCGGCCAGATCTGGTGGACATCGTGCCCGGCGCTCTGGGCGATCAGGTCGCACGCCAAGGCGTCATCCAGGTCGTCGCTGGGGTTAAGGACGGCGCAGGGGTGGAGCGGGTCGGTGATGAGCTCGTCGGAGATCTGGAGTTCCACCTTCTGCTGGGCGAGCGAGAAGAATGCCTGGACGATCCCCAGCAGCGCGCGGGGCGTCGTGGGCAGGTGGGCGACGTGGGCGGCGTAGAAGTTCGGGAACAGGGCGCGCAGGTGGCCGGCGGCGAGCAGCCCGGTGGTGACGGCGCTCCAGTCATCGCCCTGCGGTATCCGACGCGCCGTGAGCAGGGCGCTCTGCCGGATGGGGCGAACGGTATGGCGGGTGCTCATAACGCGCCTCTGACGGTGGGTGGCTGGTCACGCGGGCTATCACATGGGTGTACCGCGATGGTTGCTGCGACGGCTTCGGTGAGCAATCCCAGCACCTTATCGAAGACCTCGGGCTGTGTGGATACCAGCGCATCCAGGTTGTAGTAGTGCTGGAGGTAGTCCCGCGCCTCGGCCTGATCGGCGGCGATGGTAGCGAAATCCACCGCATACCAATCCATCCCCGTCCAGCCCATCTCGTCCAACTCGTCCATGCTCAGGTCGGCGAAGGGGAGATCCGTGGCGGAGAAAACGTAGCGCACCGCCTTGCCCAGGTTGAGCCCGCGGTACGTCCGCTGATCCAGCTGCTGGCCAAACGCATCCATCGGCAGGTCGCGTGGCCAGCGCTGATCCGCAAGGCACGCGATACGCGCGGCAAACGCCGCCCGCGCCGGGGGAATCTCGCCGATGGCAACGTCGATCACATCCTGGATCGGATCGGGTGTGATCGACCAGCGGGTCTGGTCGGCCAGCACCCAGAGCAGCAGCGCGAGCAGGTTCTGCTCCCCGCCGTCGAAGAGCGGCTCAACCTCGTGGAGCTGTCCGTAGACGACGGGGTGGAAGGACTCGAGTGCCCAGCGGCAGGTGTCGAGCGCCCCCAGGACATCGCTGTCGTTCTGCACCCATGGCGGGAAAGCCGAGAGCGCGGCGACCGGATCCTGGGCATTGGCGCTGATGTCCATCACATCGGGCAGCTCGACGCCGCACGCGGCGACGAGCGAGAAGAGCGCCTGTACGGTGCCGAGCAGATTTCGGGGATGCGTAGACAGGCCGGCAACGTGGGTCGTGTACACGCTGGCGAAGCGCTGCTGGAGGATATCCGCCGCGCGCAGGCCGATCATCAGCGCGTCCCAGTGGTCGCTGCGGACACGCTGGAGGGTGGCCTCGCGGCGGGAGCGTCGGATCGGCGCCCGCCTCACCAGCCGCTGACCGGGTGTGCTGCCGGGATGGGGGGCAGTCCGCTGAGCCGATCGCATAGATTTCGCCCTCTCCCATCACGCTGGTAGGCGAGCTGCTCGCACTGCGCGATGGCGTCCTGGATCGCGGGTGACAGCGCCGTCTCGATGGTCATGGTGCCGTCGAAGAGCGGGCGCAGGAGCGCCAGCGGGTTGCGGGTATCACGTGGTTGGGCCGGGATCGTGCGCAGCAGCATGAACAGCGCGGCGCACGAGTCCCGCTGGTCGGTCGTGGTCATTGCAGGATCTCCCCCGCACACGATGGGCTGAGGTGCGACCTCGGCCCATCGTGTGCGGCATACGGTGGTGTCAGGCGCGCGCGCCCTTGGTGCCCGCCCGCTTGATGAAGTCAACCGTCGCGACGGTCTGGTCCTGGTGCTGGCGCGTGCCGATGCGGATCTCCGCGCCGGCGAGGTTGGCGAAGCCCTGGCGAATCAGGTGCGCGCGGATCGTCTCGTTATCGATGGTGGCATCGACAACAAAGGTCTGGCCCTCGACGATCACCAGCTTCTCGGTGGCGTTGGGGTCAGGCATCCTGACCGGCGACGCATCGGCGTGGGCCGAGGCAGCCGGGGCGACGGTGTCGCCGTCACCGGGGTCGGTGGGGGCGACCGGGGATGCGTCGGGCTCGTTAGGCTCCTGCTGCGCGTCGGCCAGTTCACGCGCGGTCAGCGGCGCGGGAATATCGTCGTCGAGCAGGCCATCAAGGGTGATCGGCGTGGTATTCATCGTGGTGTCCCTTCGTGGGTATCTGAACTCGGTGGAGTCACCGGGGTGCGGTACCGCAGATTCGCGGCGATATCGGCGCGGTCAGCCAGGAGCCGACGGAGCTCTGCCCGGTAGCCGTGGATCATGGCGCGCAGATAGGCGCGGCCATAGATCGCCAGGGCTTCGGGCGTGTCCACGCTGTGGATGGTGATGCCGATGAAGGCGTCGCTCTCGTCCGCGAGGCGACGGCCAGCCGCAACACCCATGTCCCAGCCCCAGGCGTGGATCTCGTCCTCACGCGGCGGGGGAAAGGTGGTCATACGTCCTCCAAGGTCATTGTGATGTTTGGGCGTGGTCAGTCGGGCGGCACCAGCACCTGCTGCCGGTAGCGTGGCGCGACCGATGGAGCCTCCAGCAGCGCATCGATTGGTCCGCGCTGCTGCCAGCTGAAACCGCTGGCATGCTCATACGCCCGGATGCGCTCAATCGCTGGTGTCATACTGGTCGGGTCGTTCTGAAGGGCCATCGCGAGGTGGCGGGGGTGGGTGAAGATGCAGCAGCGACACGAGAGGCGCGCCCGGCCCTGCCGCTCGTCGCGGTGTGGGTCGAGCATGGTCTCCTGCGTCTCGCCCTGCGCGAGGTAGCCGGGGTGAAAGGGGACGTCGCAGGCGTGAACGAAGGCGTTCACCTGGTGCCAGGCCCAGGCGATCACCGGGCGCAGCCAGAGCAGCCGCCAGCCGGCGGGGAAGTCAGGATTGCCCGGTTGCAGCGTGACGCTATTGCGCCACTCCCATGGCGTAAGCCGGCGCTCGCGGCTGCGTGACTCCCGCCAGCGCTCGCCGGTGATCAGGAGCGGGCGATCCCCGAGCAGCAGGCGGTTCCGGCGCGCCCAGGCGTCGAAGAGCGCGATCTTGAAGTAGTGGGTACACCAGCGGATGCGTGCGGTTGGCGGCTGGCCGTTTCTGGCCTGGAGCGCGAAGTCGAGCAGGGTGCGGATGCTATCGGGATAGTGCATCGCGGTGGCCGGGCCATCGGCATCGACATCGTGGATTGCGGTGAGGGTGACACCGTGGTGTCCGGTGGGGGTCAGCGTGCCAGTGGGCCGGTAGACGGCTTGCACCGTCACCCGCTGTCCACCGACGCGATCGGCCAGGGCGTCGAGTGCCGCCGGCGTCTGCTCCCAGTCCATCGCGTCGATCAGGGCGTGCCAGATGAGGATCGGCACCTCGGGCCAGCGCCAGCGGGCGTAGAGCACGGCGGCGTTGCTGTCGTTGCCGCCGCTGCTGCTGCCAATGATCACGCTGGGCGGCTCGCCCAGCGGTGGCGGGCCAAGTCCGGGGTGCGGCGGCAGTTCGCGAAGCGGGGGCGCAGGAATCGTGGCGATAGGCATGGATGCCACCTCCAGGTTGCGGAGGGCCGCCGCTGCCCACTGGGGACAGCGGCTCCCCAGTGACAGGTCTGCGCGTAACCGGACTGGCGATGGCTAGCCGGATGTGGTGGAAAGCCACTGTTTCAGCGCGGCCAGCTGGCGACCGATGCCCGCGCCCGCTGGCGCCGTCAGCACCGGCGTGGTGCCGAAGAGCGGCAGGGCATCGGCGAGCGCCAGGCGGTAGATCGCGCTAGCGCTGATGAACACCTCGGCGTAGCCGCGCACCGCGCAGCGCTGCCGGAGCGCGGCGCAGACCTGGCCGCGCAGCGCCTCCGCCCGCTCCATCGTCATGCGCCGGTCGTAGTCGGGGATGGGCTGGATGGCGGGGATCAGGCCGAACTCAGCCGAGAGGATGAAGACATCGAGCAACGCCGCTGCGCCGGGGTGATCGTCGATCCAGCGGCGCAGGATGCGGAACGATGTGCCCAGATAGCGATGGTACGCCGGCAGGAGCGGCACATCGGGGCGCTTCGTCGCCGTGCAGGCAATGATCAGCAGCCGGCGAGGGGGTGTGCCAGGCGGGAGTACACAGGATGGCATACGGTTCTCCTGGGGAATCGTCGGGTGGGAAACAAAGGGAAGTCAAAACCCGCTGGGCAGGTTTGACTTCCCTTTGTTTCCCGTTCTGCTCATCGACCGGGCACCGGCGGTGTCTTGCCCCGTACCGCCGCACGCGCACGCCGAGCGGCGGCATTCCAGCGACCCGCATACTGCCGGAGCGCGGGCCGCTGCGCAGTCGCGAGCTGGAGCGCGGTCGTGGCCGAGACGCCGATATCCGTGGCAATCTCGTCGGCGAGAGCCTGCAGGTCGTCGTCATGTCCGATGGCATCCTGAGGGGCACGATTCGTGGTCATGATCGTCTCCTTGTGGTTGGGCCAATGAACAACAAAGGCCGTGTGCGGGTTCATCTGCACACGGCCGCTCGCCGCAGGGCGATCCTCAATTGGATGTGGCTGGGGAATGACAACGTTACGCTGCGGACATCACCTCCGTTCCTTTAGAGGCATTCAACATCCGATCGCCGCGAGCTCTGGCTGTCGCCAGTCCTCATCGTCGCGCACCGGCAGTATGGCCAGTTCGCGATCATCGCGCAGCGCCGCCGCATCGACGGGCTGCCAGGGAAGTCCGACCCGCGACCGGTAATCGGCGACGTGATAGGCCAGGCGGGCCTCGCGGGATCGCCGGAGCTTGGCGACGGAGAGGCCGTAGGCGTCGGTGTAGGCACGGGCGATCCCGCGCTCGAAGCCAATCAGGGCCATCCTGGCCGGGCCAGAGCTATCGAAGCTCATCACCAGGGGCGAGCAGCAGACCCAGGATGGTTTGCCAACACCCAGGAGATGGATCCGGCGCTGGCACGGGTCGAGATCAGCGGCGGCATCAAGTTCGGCGATCAGTCGCTCATACCAGGCCGCCGCCGCACGGGCGTAGCGCGCCGGCACCAGCCCACCGATGGCCGCAGCCGGCCAGTCGGTCGGGCCATCCGGCTCGTCCATGAAGCCCCAGGCTGCACGCTGGCGCAGCTGGTCGAGCTCCTCGTCGTCGAAGCACTCCTCGCGGTCGCGCAGCAGATCGCCGATGATCGCAGCGGCGCCGGGGCCGGGGTAGTGGGTGATCGGGACAATCGGCGGATCCAGGCAGCGGCAGATCCGCGCGAACAGCGCCCGCAGCCGGGCGTCATCGTGCTCACTGGCGACCGCATCGCCAATCGTGTCGTAGCTCAGCGCCCAGTCGAACCAGGGCGCGGTAGGTTGGCCGGTGGCCACGCGGTTCTGAAGCTGCCAGCCGGCGACGAGGTGCGCGTAGCGCGCGAGCGAGGGGCGGTCGGTGTTGCCGGGCGGGAAGGCCCACGAGTCGAGCACGACGTGGACGCCGGGCGTGCGGCGGAGCAGTGCGGCCCCGGGCGACCCGGCGGGGACGAGGTAGTGGCGTTGCCCGGCCAGCATCGCGACCTGAAGATCACGGGATCGGGGTCGGGCGCCCAGCGCAAAGTAGAAGGTTGGGGGCATCAGGAGATCTCCTCCAAACACGGCGCGAACACCAACGCAGCCCGACGCACCAAAAAAGCTGAAAGCTGAAAGTCGAAAGCTGAAAAAGCCGTGCGGTCGATGTGATCGCTGAGCCTTTCAGATTTCAGCTTTCAGATTTCAGCTTTCCCTGGCGTCGGGCTGCGGAACCGGGCGACGAGAGGTGAGGAGCGAGGTCAGGCTTCCAGGCGATCATGTCAGGCGGGGCAGCGCGCCGCCGCACGCGGGTAGTGAGCGCCGGAGGCGCGTGAGGGGCCGACGGGAAAAAGCTGAGAGCAGAAAACGGAAAGCTGAAAGGATCGATGGCATCACAGAGCGCAATGCCGTTTCAGCTTTCATCTTTCAGATTTCAGCTTTCCCTCCGGCGCGCAGGCGGACGGCCTGCCAGGTAGCGGGTGGAGGGGGCTACTGGAGGCGTCGCTCGGTGGATCTACGATAGGGGGATGCGCGCCACGCCGCATCGGGAGGGATGACGGATGGCAGTGGTGGGCAGCCTACGAACCGGGAATCTATTGTGTCTAGCGGTCACGGCGCACCCATCGCTGCCATCTTGACAACCTGTATCATCACTCAGCCGTACCATCGCACGCATGTGGCATAGCGCCTGTTCCATAGTATCGGAATACTGCCACTCATCCATCCATGTATCTACATTTGTATCTGTGCCATTCAGTACAATGCCTTTACGGAAGGATATGATTCTCGATCATGCGCGCGCTGCATGCTATACTTCGGATTGAACGCCGCCGCCGTACTCCACACACCTATGCCAAGCTCCGCTCCTTCCGCAACAACCTCCATTCCCAGCCAGGGCCAGCTCGTCGATGTGCGTGGTCGGCGCTTTGTGGTCAACAGCGTTACCCGCACGGAGCTGCCAGCCCAGGCCGGTACCCTCGCCCGCACCCATCATCTGCTCGCCCTCACCTCGATTGAGGACGATGCGCTCGGCGAGGAGCTGCAGGTAGTCTGGGAGGTAGAGCCTGGCGCCCGTGCCTACGAGGAGAGCGCCCTCCCGCCGGTGGACGGCTTCGACCCGCCCGCCCGGCTTCGCGCCTTCCTCAACGCGGTGCGATGGGGCGCGGCCTCGCTCGCCGATGCGGAGACGCTTCACGCTCCCTTCCACAGCGGCATTGACATCGAGGACTACCAGCTGGAGCCGCTGGTGCGCGCCCTCCCGATGCTGCGCGTCTCGCTGCTGATCGCCGATGACGTGGGCCTCGGGAAGACGATCGAGGCCGGTCTGGTGGCCCAGGAGTTGATCCTGCGCCACCGCGCCCGCCGCGTGCTGGTGGTCTGCCCGGCGGCGCTCCAGATCCAGTGGCGCGACCAGATGCGGGAGAAGTTCGGCCTGGAGTTCCGGATCGTGGATGGCGAGCTGATGCGCCAGCTCCGCCGCGAGCGCGGTGTCCGCGCCAACCCCTGGACGCACTTCCCGCGTCTGATCACCTCCATCGACTATCTCAAGCGCGATGGCCCGCGCCGCTTCTTCCAGGAGGCGCTCCCCGGCCCCGGCGAGCTGCCCTACCCGCGCCGCTTCGACCTGCTGATCGTCGACGAGGCCCACCATATCGCCCCGTCCGGCGGCGGGCGCTATGCGGTGGACTCCGACCGCACCCGTGCGATCCGCATGCTGGCCCCGCACTTCGAGCATAAGCTTTTCCTCACCGCCACGCCGCATAACGGCTACGCCGAGAGCTTCGCCGCCCTGCTGGAGCTGCTTGACAACCAGCGCTTCGCCCGTGGCATCCCGCCTGACCGGGCCACCCTCGCCCGCGTGATGGTGCGGCGACTCAAGAGCGAAATGAAGGACTCCTTCGAGGTGGCGACGTTCCCGCCGCGCAGCATTGAGACGCTCGCGGTCGATCTGAGCGATGATGATCGTGCCGCCCACCGTGCGCTCTCGACCTACACGCGCTTGCGTCTGACCGACGCGACCGAGGCGACCGAGCGCACCGCGACCGAGTTTGTGGTCAAACTGCTCAAGAAGCGCATGCTCTCCTCGCCCGCCTCCTTCGCCCGCACCATCGCCCAGCATCGTACGACCCTGGCTGGCCTGATGCGCGGTGAGGCGGCCCCCACGCTGACGAAGGGCCGTGCCGGTATTCTGCGGGCGATGGCCGATGATCTCGATGAGGAGTTCGGCGACGACGACACCTTCGAGGCAACGACGGACGAGGCGGTGCGCGCGCTGACGCCGTTCTTCCGCCCGCCAACCGCCGAGGAGACGGGCCTGCTCGACGCGATGCAGGACTGGGCCGAGCGGGCTGTCCGACGCACCGACGGGAAGGCGCGCGCCCTGATTGCCTGGCTGCGCGAGGTGGTGCGCCCCAACGGGCAGTGGACGAACGAGCGGGTGATCATCTTCACCGAGTACCGCGACACCCAGAAGTGGCTGCATGGCCAACTCGCTGCCGAGAGCCTCGCCGGGGATCGGCTGATGACCCTCTACGGCGGCATGCCTGACGATGATCGGGAGCGGATCAAGGCCGCCTTTCAGGCCAGCCCATCCGAGAGCCCGGTGCGCATCCTGCTCGCCACTGACGCCGCCTCCGAGGGGATCGACCTCCAGCGCCACTGCCACCGGCTGGTTCACTACGAGATCCCCTGGAACCCGAACCGCATGGAGCAGCGCAACGGGCGCATCGACCGCCACGGCCAGACCCAGGCGTCGCTGATCTATCACTTCGTGCCGCGTGGGTTCGCTGAGGCCGCCTTTGATGACGAGGTGCGCGCCAACGACCTGGATGGCGAGCTGGAGTTCCTGGTGCGGGCCGCGCGCAAGGTCGAGCAGATCCGCGAGGATTTGGGCAAGGTCGGCCCGGTGATCGCGGAGCAGGTCACGGATGTGTTATTGGGCAAGCGCCGCCGCCTTGACACGGCAGGTGCCGAGCAAACTGGCCGCGCCGTACGCGAGCAGTTGCGTTTCGCCGAGGATCTGAACCGCCGCCTGAAGGAGCTGAGCCAGCGCCTCCACGAGACCCGCCGCGAGCTACAGCTCGGCCCTGAGGCCATCCGCGCGGCGGTGATGATCGCCCTGGAGTTGGCGGGCCAGCCGCCGCTGCGCGAGGCGAATCTGCGCGGCATCTGGCCCGACCAGAGCGGCACGCAGGCTGTCTGTCCGGTCTTCCACATGCCGCCGCTGCGCGGGAGCTGGGCCGAGTGCCTGGTCGGGCTGGAGCACCCGCACACCCGCGCCGTCCGACCGATCACGTTTGACCACGCGGTGGCGAAGGGCCGCGATGATATCGTGCTGGTGCATCTCAACCACCGCCTCGTGCAGATGGCGCTGCGCCTGCTGCGGGCCGAGATCTGGGCCGGCGACGGGCGCAAGCTCAACCGGGTCGCCGCGCAGGTCGTCCCCGATAGCGTCGCGCCGCTGCCGGCGGTGATCGCCTACGGGCGGCTGGTGGTGATCGGCGGCGACCGCTACCGCCTGCACGAGGAGATCGTCACCGCCGGTGGCGAGATCCTTGACCGCTCCCTGGAGCCCTCGCGCTTCCAGCGGCTCTCCGCCGAGCGGGTGACGGAGCTGCTGGGCGCACTTAGCGGTCGCGATGCGCCCGAGGCGGCGAAGACCTGGCTGCGCGAGAAGGTCTGGCCCGATCTGCGCGCCCCGCTGGAGACGGCCCTGGCCGAGCGCCGGGAGGTGCGTGAGCGCCAGTTATCCCGCGAGCTGGAGCGGCGGCGCGAGCGTGAGGCCCGCGACATGGAGGCGGTGCTGCGCGAGTTGGAGCGCACTATCCGCGCCCAGGTGGAGGCGGGGCCGCGCTACGAGCAGCTCACGCTCTTCTCGGCGGGCGAGCGTGAGCAGTACGACCGCGACCTCGACGCGCTCCGGGTGCGCCTAGCCCAGATCCCCGACGAGGTTGACCGCGAGACGGCGGCGATCCGCGAGCGCTTCCGCAGCTTGCAGGCACGGCTTTTCCCGGTGGCCCTGCTGTTCTGTATCCCAGAGCGAATGGTTCTGTAGAACGTATGACGCTGGTGATAACCGCAGCAAAACACGACGATTGGTGGTATCGATGACCGCACAACCCGTCAATGAGGCATATCGTGTGTACCCGCTTGCTCAGGCTCGCATGGGTACGCGCGGACGAACCCCCGACGCACACCAAGCCCAGGCGCTTCAGTCGCTCCATCATCACTTTGACCACCGCGATCTGCCCTTTAGCGGTGGGCTGTTGGTTCTTCCCACGGGCGGCGGGAAGACCTTCACCGCGTTGCGATTCCTCTGCCGTGGCCCGCTTTCGCAGGGCTTCAAGGTGCTCTGGCTGGCCCACACGCACCACTTGCTAGAGCAAGCGTTCGCCAGTCTGGAGCGCGAGGTTGGGCAGATCGGCGAGCCGAAAGCCGACCTGCATGTGCGGATGGTCTCGGGTACGCCGGGGCACAGCGATGTCGCCGACATCACGCCCCAGGATGATGTGATCATCGCTACGTTGCAGACGATCACCCGAGCGTACAAGATTGGGCACAAGAATCTGATCGACTGGCTCGATGCGGCCAGTGAGCGCTTGGTCATCGTCTTCGACGAGGCGCACCACGCGCCAGCCTACAGCTATCGCACGTTGCTGCTCCAACTCCGCGAGCGCCAGCCGGGCCTCTATCTCCTCGGCCTCACGGCAACGCCGGTCTACGGTGAGGAGGGCCAGGACGGCTGGCTGCTCAAGCTCTTCCCAAGCAGCATCCTCTACCAGACGACCGCCCAGAAGCTGATGGCTGCTGGGGTGCTGGCCCAACCGGTGTTTGAGGAGTATGCCACCAACGTTGCGGTGCAGTTTGATGAGCGTGAGTACAAGAAGTGGCTGGGCACCTACCGCGATCTGCCGGAAGAGGTGGTGAGCCAACTCGCACTGAACCGGGAGCGAAACCAACTCATTGCCAGCACCTATGTCCAGCACAAAGCCCGCTACGGCAAAACGCTGATCTTCGTTGATCGCTGGTATCAGTGCGAGATGCTGCGCGAGATGCTGGTCAGCCGGGGCGTGCGCGCTGATGTGGTCTACAGCCATGTCACCATTGAAGGCGGTGGGCCAGAGATGCGCAATCACCGGACGAGCGATGACAATCACGAGGTGCTGGAGCGCTTCAAGAAGGGCGATCTTGATGTCCTCATCAATGTGCGCATGCTGACCGAAGGCACGGATGTGCCCGATGTCGAGACCGTGTTCCTCACCCGCCAGACTATGGTGGACCCCTTTGTCAAGACACTAAAGCGAGCAGTTTTCCGTTCGGGTG